>DDAD01000070.1 GCA_002333205.1 Pedobacter sp. UBA2067 | reverse complement strand
ATTAAACATCCGATCCTGACCAACCGAGAATTAGAAAAACTAAGAAGTATAGATACTGGTGTGTTCCAGTCTAAAACCTTGCAGACGTATTTCCGTGCAAGTGCAGAACCTGGTGCTTTAGAAAAAGCAATCGAGCGTTTATGCCGCTACGCGGTAGATGCTGTAGAAGATGGCTTCCGCGTGATCGTGCTTTCTGACCGCGCATTGGACTCTGAACANNCACGCTGCAATTCCATCTTTACTCGCCGTTTCTGCAGTACACCACCACTTGATCCGTAAAGGGTACAGGGGTGCAGTAGGATTGGTTGTGGAAGCTGGGGATGTTTGGGAAGTACATCACTTCTCTTGTCTGATCGGCTTTGGTGCCACAGCGGTTAACCCGTACCTGGCCTTGGAAACCATCCGTACCTTTGAAAAAGAATCCGGCGTTAAAGCGGATAAGTTGATCGACAACTACATCTACGCCGTAAACAGCGGATTGCTGAAGATCTTCTCTAAAATGGGTATCTCGACCTTGCAGTCGCACCATGGTGCACAGATTTTCAAAATCCTTGGTTTAAACAATAAAGTTGTAGACCGTTATTTCACTGGTGCCGTATCTCGCATCGGCGGATTAGGCCTGGATGAGATTGCACGCGAATCGCTGATCAAACACATCCGTATTTTCGGAAAAGCCACTCGCCCGGACACCATTTTGCCGACTGGAGGAAATTACAAATGGCGCCGTAAAGGGGAACAACACTTATTCAACCCACAAACGATCCACTTATTACAAAACTCCACCAGGAGAAAAGATTATAACTTATACAAGCAATATGCAAAGCTGGTCAATGAGCAAACCAGTCAGGCATTTACCATAAGAGGACTTTTCGAGTTCAACTACAATCGTCCTGCTGTTCCATTGGAAGAAGTAGAACCGATCGAGAGCATCATGAAGCGCTTTGCGACAGGCGCCATGTCCTTCGGATCGATCTCCCATGAGGCACACTCCACACTTGCAATTGCCATGAACCGCATTGGTGGAAAAAGCAATACAGGCGAAGGGGGTGAGGATGAGCTGCGCTACGAACTACTTCCAAATGGAGATTCCATGCGCTCGGCCATCAAACAGATTGCTTCGGCACGCTTCGGGGTGACCAGCAACTACCTGACCAACGCAGATGAGTTGCAAATTAAAATGGCGCAGGGTGCAAAACCAGGAGAAGGCGGACAGCTGCCGGGTCATAAAGTTGATGACTGGATCGCAAAGGTTCGTCACGCGACACCTGGTGTGGGTCTGATCTCACCACCACCGCACCATGATATTTACTCCATAGAGGATCTTGCACAGCTGATCTTTGACCTTAAAAACGCCAACCGCGCAGCAAGGATCAACGTGAAGCTGGTATCAAAAGCTGGTGTAGGTACCATCGCTGCAGGTGTTGCTAAAGCACATGCGGATGTTATCCTGGTATCAGGTTTCGATGGTGGTACTGGTGCATCTCCATTGACCTCTATACAGCACGCAGGATTGCCTTGGGAGCTTGGACTGGCAGAAGCACACCAGACCCTGGTTAAAAACCGTCTGAGAAGCCGGGTAGTGCTTCAAACCGACGGACAGCTGAAGACTGGTCGCGACATCGCCATCGCTACCTTATTGGGTGCGGAGGAGTGGGGTGTAGCGACAGCTGCACTGGTAACTGCAGGTTGTATCATGATGCGCAAATGCCACCTGAACACTTGTCCGGTGGGCGTTGCCACTCAAGACCCTGATTTAAGAAAATTATTCACCGGAGATCCAGATCACGTGGTTAACCTGTTCCACTTCCTTGCGGAAGAATTAAGAGAAACAATGGCTGAACTTGGCTTCCGTACCGTGAATGAAATGGTTGGTCAGGCAGATTGCCTGAGCGTTCGCCCGATCCCGCAGGAAGAATGGAAATTGAAGAACCTTGACCTGTCTGCGATCTTGTTCAAAGCTCCGGATAACGGATTGACTTTGTACAACTCCGAAACACAGGATCATGGATTGGCCAGTGTGCTTGACCACGAATTAATCAAAGCAGCACAACCTGCCATCGNNCTTTCTAACGAGATTTCGAAGAAGTACCAGTCGCAAGGACTACCTGCAGACACCATCAACTTCAAGTTTACCGGTTCTGCAGGACAAAGCTTCGGCGCATTTTCAACAAGAGGTTTATCCCTTGAGCTCGAAGGTGAAGCGAATGACTATGTGGGTAAAGGTCTATCCGGCGCCAAGCTGGTGATCTATCCATTCCAGGAGGTGAAGTATGTTCCGGAAAAGAACATCATCCTTGGAAACGTGGCACTTTATGGTGCGACTTCAGGAGAGCTATTTGCACGAGGCCAGGCTGGTGAACGGTTTGCAGTAAGGAACTCTGGCGCTACAGCAGTCGTTGAAGGTGTGGGCGACCACGGTTGTGAGTACATGACCGGTGGAGAAGTCCTGATCATCGGACAAACCGGTAGCAACTTTGCCGCAGGTATGAGCGGTGGTGTGGCTTGGGTGTACGACACGAAAGGTGATTTCAGAAGCAAGTGCAACCAGGAAATGGTTGATCTTGATCCACTGGATCAGCAGGATGAACTGCGCATCACGGAGTTGTTGAACAAACATATTCGTTTAACCAACAGCCGCTTAGCAGAATTCATCTTAAGTGACTGGCCAACACAATCGGCACACTTCATCAAGGTATTCCCTAAAGAATACAAGGCAATATTAATGAACAAGTCTAAAGTTAAAGTTTCCTGATATGGGCAAAGTAACCGGATTTTTAGAATATGAGCGTACCGCTCCAGCGAAGCAGGATCCAAGATCCCGTATCGACCACTATAATGAATTTGTACAGCAACGTGAAGCGGAAAACCTGAACCATGAAGCTGCACGTTGTATGGACTGTGGCGTGCCCTTCTGTATGTCGGGCTGCCCGCTAGGCAACGTAATACCTGAATTTAATGATGCCGTATATAAAGGGGAATGGGAGTTGGCTTCCAATATCTTATTAAGTACTAACAACTTCCCGGAGTTTACCGGTAGGNNATGTGAATCGGCTTGTGTACTTGGTATCAACAAATCGCCAGTTTCGATTGAGGAAATTGAAAAACACATCATTGAAATCGCTTTCGCAAAAGGCTTCATTAAAGCAGAACCACCACTGATCAGAACCGGTAAAAAGGTTGCTGTGATTGGATCCGGTCCGGCTGGATTGGCAGCGGCAGCACAGCTGAATAAAGCTGGTCATGAGGTGACCGTGTTTGAACGCGATGATACGCCAGGGGGTCTATTGAACTATGGCATCCCGGATTTCAAACTGCAAAAGGATGTGGTACGTCGCAGGATCAACCTGATGGAGAAAGAAGGGGTGATCTTCAAGTGCAATGCGAACGTTGGTCAGAATGTAGAGATCAGCACCTTACTGCGCGAATACCAGTCCATCGTACTTGCAGGTGGATCTACCATTCCACGTGATCTGCCGATCAAAGGACGCGAAGCAAAAGGCATTCATTTCGCAATGGATTTCCTGAAACAACAGAATAAGAAAGTGCGCAACTTCCCAATCAACGGTGATGCCATCTCTGCCATGGGCAAAGACGTGATTGTAATTGGTGGTGGAGATACCGGTTCAGATTGTATCGGAACTTCGAACCGCCAGGGTGCAAAATCGGTAATGCAGTTTGAGATCATGCCAATGCCACCGGAGAAGCGTACGCCAAACATGCCGTGGCCAACCTACCCAATGCTGCTAAAAGTGACTTCTTCGCATGAAGAGGGTTGTGAGCGTGCCTGGGGCATCAACAGTAAGGAGTTCATCATGGATGAAAACGGACAGTTGAAAGGCCTGAANNGTTGTTGAGGTGGAATGGGAGATGGATGCAAACGGTAGAGCATTGAACTTCAAAGAGGTTCCTGGTACCGAACGTGAGCTGCCTTGTCAGCTGGTGCTTTTAGCCATGGGCTTTTTACACCCGCAGAAAGAAGGTTTACTGGAGAAGCTTGGTGTTGATCTGGATAACCGCGGAAACGTAAAGGCAGATGAAGGTAAGTATCAAACCAGCATCCCGAAGATCTTCACAGCAGGAGATATGAGAAGAGGCCAGTCGCTTGTCGTATGGGCCATCTCTGAAGGCCGCGAGGCTGCACGCAAGGTTGATGAATACTTAATGGACTATAGTAAATTACCCACCAAAGATGTCATTCCCTATGCCTACTTAGAATGAACTCGGCGCAGGTCCTAAACCTGTGCTGAGTTGTTATTAAGCCTTAGCTTGGCAAAGAAGTCCCATAGGACAATCCCTGCAGATATCACAATATTGAAAGAGTGTTTCGTACCAAATTGTGGGATTTCGATACAGCTGTCGATTTGAGCCATCACTTCCTCACTCACGCCATTTACTTCGTTTCCGAATATCAAAGCGTATTTGGCATCTTGTGCCGGTTGAAAGGTATTCAGCATTGTGCTGCCTTTGGCCTGCTCAATGGCAATGATCTGATAGCCTGCCGCTCTTAGGGTAGCAATTGCCTCCAGGGTATCTTCCACATGTACCCAGTCTACTGATGCTGTAGCGCCTAAAGCTGTTTTCTCGATCTCACGGTGTGGTGGGCGGGCGGTGATGCCACACAGGTAAAGCTTTTCAATCGAAAAACCATCCCCGGTGCGGAATACAGAGCCTACATTATGCATGCTGCGCACATTATCCAACACGACTACAACGGGCAACTTCTCCTGTTCCTTGAAAGCTTCTACGCTGACGCGGTTCAGATCATCTAGTTTTAACTTTTGCATGGGCGCAAAGGTAATTAAATCTTCCTTGCACCATCTCCGATTTCAGAGATGTAGACGCCAGCTTCATAACCGATACGTTCCGAATAGTAGGCATTAAGTTTTGCAGTGAAATCTTCTTCATAGCCTTTCTCCAGCAATGCAATGGCACAGCCGCCAAAGCCGGCACCGGTCATTCTTGCGCCGATCACATTCGGGTACTCCTGGCAGAATTCGACGATAGTGTCCAGCTCTTTCCCGGACACCTCATAAAGCTCCTTTAAGGATTGGTGTGACGCGTACATCAAACGTCCGAAGGTTTCCAGATCCTGATCGTTTAAAGCTTTGGAAGCAAAGTTCACGCGGTCGTTTTCGGTAACCACATGTGTAGCACGGTTTAAGATAATTGGATCCGTGATCAGGTGTTTATGTAAAGCGAACTTTTCGGCAGTTAACTCGCAAAGGTTGTGTAAGGTAATTTCCTGATTCAAGGCCTGCAGTGCTTGATTGCATTCTTCTACACGCTCATTGTATTTAGATTCTTCCAGCTTTCTGGACTTGTTGGTGTTGATGATCGCAAGATGGTAGTTGCCCAGCTTGCAGTCGACCATAATATGTTTAAGCGTATCGCAGTTCAGCAGGATCGCATGATCTTTCTCGCCGAAAGCGACCGCAAACTGATCCATGATGCCGGAGTTCACACCAATAAAGTTGTTTTCGACCTCCTGACCCATTTGCACCAGCTCTAGCTTGGTGTAGCCAAGATTTAGAAAATCGTTAAGGGCATAGGCCGTCAGCACCTCTATGGATGCAGAAGAAGATAAACCTGAACTCACCGGAATATTGCCATGGAACAGAAAATCAAAGCCGGAGATTGTTTTACCTTCTGCGGTTAGCTGATTGATGATGCCAAGGGGATAGTTGAACCAGGCATTTCCATCTTTTTCATAGCTGGATTTCACTTCTATGGTATGGGTGTCGGGTAGATTCAGGCTCTTGAAACGAAAGACATTATCATCATTTGGGGCAATGCACAATGTGGTTCCCAGCATGATCGCTGCAGGCAGCACCAGGCCTCCGTTGTAGTCTATATGTTCACCAATCAGGTTCACCCGTCCGGGTGTGAAGTAGGTTGCTGCAGGTTCTTTTTGGTAGAGTTCCGTAAATTGTTGGGTTAACGCTTCTTTCATGGATGATCATTTTTAGCGAAGATACAATTATGTATCAAACCACGGTACGCGAAAAGTGTTTAGCGAAAAGGTAAATGGCTCCCTAGCTGCTTGCAGGCAGGCTAACGGTGAAAATGCTGCCTTCAGATTCCTTACTTTGTACCTGGATGTCGCCGGCATGTTTCTGCACGAATTCCTTGCAGAGTACAAGGCCCAGACCAGTACCGGTTTNNATGCCTACACCGTAATCAATAACGGATATTGTGACCATCTGGCTGCCATTTTCAGCGATGGCCTGCCCTGAAACCACTTCGATCTTACCAAAGTTGGGGGTGAATTTGATGGCATTGGAAATCAAGTTCCTGAAGATGGTATTGATCATGTCTTCATCACCAACGATGCAGCTTTCAGGATCTGTCTGATTGATGACCTGGATATCCTTTTGTGCAGCCATGATCTTGAGCAGGCTAATGTTGGCATCTACAACTTCGGAAACCTTTAGCTTACAAGGTTTGAAGCTGATGTTACCCGTCTGGCTTCTGGACCACAATAGCACGTTCTCCAGCAACTTTCCGGTTGTAAAAAGGCTTGTTTGCAGGAGTTTGTACATCCGTTTGCGCTCGGCTTCATCTTCTTCAAAAAAACCTTCTTCAAGCAGCTCGGTTAGCGCCAGGGTAGAAGAAATGGGTCCACGAAGGTCGTGCGCAAGAATGGAAAAGAACTTATCTTTCGTCTGGTTAACTTCTTTTAGCTCCTGGGAGGATTCCAATAATGCTTTATAATTTTCTTCCAGTTCTTTCTTTTGTGCTTTGATCAGCCGGCGCTGTTTATATGCACGAATGTTTCCGCGCCACTGGATGGTAGAAAGCCCCAGGCAGATCACCAGGGTAATCAGTCCGACAGAAAGGTTAGAAACCAAAATAGAAGGATCTTGTTGCGTCTGACTCATACCGTATCCAAATACCAGGTAAATGATGCCCAGGTACAGCNNACAAAGCCAACGATGGAACTGGTAACCGCCTGATCGAAAATGCTGCAAATGGTTCCCCAAAGTGCAACCACCAGCAAGATAATATGCGGCAAATGTCTAAAAGGTTTTCTGTATTCCGTTTTGTAGTAGGCGAGCAAACTTAATGCAAACAGGATACTGCAGATGATAGCCACCACGAAGTTGAGGATAAGTATGTGCTTTCTCCAGTCGATAAACGAAATGGCGTAGGCGTCAATACTGTGGGCATAGGTGAGGGAGAGCACCAGTGCAATGGGTACACAAATCCCGCTGAGCATTAGAGAACGGATGAGGTTAACTTTCCTTACCTCTTTGGAGATGATAAGTTGTTCGAGCGGCGAGGTTTGGTATAGTTTTTTAAGATCTTCTTTTAAATTCCTCATTATGTTAGCATAACAAAAATAGAATTTAAATTGATATTTCCTAGGAACAGCTAAGTTCTAATTCAGGTTATCATACTCACCGGAAATTTCAATAAGCGATTCTGGTTGTATGATCACGAATCTGACCAAATCATATTCCTGTTTAATCGAATTTCTGATCCGGTCAATGGCAGTATTGATGTCTGCGGTTTCTAATCCATCCTTGAAGGTAATGATGAGCATCAGGACAATTACCTCGGGCGACTGGTAGGTAGAAAGTAAGTGCTGCACTCTGATCACGGCAGGGTCGCGCTCAGCGATGGCGATGATGCGCTTTTGGTTTTCGGGCATGATACCTTCGCCCATGAGCAGGCTGCGACTTTCTCTGGCCAGAATGATGGAGACGAAGACAAGGATCAATCCAACCAGAATGGAACCTACACCATCAAGCTCGGGCATGTTGTAGCGATGGCCCAGGAAAATGCAAACCATCACCATTAATAATCCGCTCACTGCAGCACCATCTTCAAACAGCACCAGGAAATTACTTGGATCTTTACTTCTTACAATGGCATCCCACCAACTGAGTTCAGCTCTCGACCGATTAAACTCTTTGGCAGCAACAACCAGTGAAGCGCCTTCAAAGAGGATAGAGAGCCCAAGCACAACATAGTTCCAGGTAGGATCTTCTAAGGGTTCGGGGTGGAGCACATGACTAACACCCTGGTAAATGGAAATGCCGCCGCCCAGGCCAAATATTAGAATGGAAACGATAAAAGAATAGAAATACAGTTCCTTACCGTATCCAAAAGGTCGTAGTGCATCTGCAGGCTTTTGACTCTGTTTCAGTCCGTAGAGCAGCAGGATCTGGTTCACCGTATCCACCAGGGAGTGAATACCTTCGGAGATCATTGCAGCACTATTGCTGAATGCGCCCGCTATGAATTTGGTAATGGATANNTGTGATTTATGCGTAGTAGCCATATTTTACCATCAGGAACCGCCTGCAATAAGCAGGCTATTCTGTAATGATCAAGGCCCGGGTTTTGTTTTGGAAACGCAGAAATAACAACACCGAGGCAGTCAGCAATCCGAAGGTAAGTCCGTACCAGATGCCATTAACACCCATGTTAAGCTTAATACCCAGCAAATAGCCCAATGGTATACCGATTACCCAGTAAGCTACAAAAGTGATGAGCGTGGGGATGTTTACGTCGCCAATACCACGTAGCACTCCAAGTCCGACCACTTGTGTACCATCAAAGAGCTGGAAAAAGCCCGCAATGATCAGCAGCTGTGCAGCGATACCGATTACAGCAGTGTCTTCCGTGTAAATGAAAGGGAGCAGGTTATTTGCAAATACAAACAGCAATGCGGTTAAGCTCATAAAAGCAATGACCACATGATAGCTGGCGATTGCGGATTTCCTTAAATCATCAAACGCGGAACGACCGAGGTTGTTTCCGGTCTTAATGGTCGCGGCAGAAGCCACACCTGCAGCCATCATGTAGGTTACTGCAGCAAGGTTGATCGCGACCTGGTGTGCCGCTTGTGGAACGCTGCCGATGGTACCGATGAGGATCGCTGCACCACTGAACGCGCTGATCTCAAAAGAATATTGCAGGGCTACAGGCGCACCGATTTTTACGATTTTCTTGAAACGGCTCAGATCGATAAAGAAGAGTCTAAACTGCTGAAGGTACTTGCGGAAGTGTGGTGAATTCATCACGTAATACGACATCACAATGGCCATTACAGACCTGTCGATTAATGTGCTTAAACCAACACCTTTTACGCCCATGGGCGCGATGCCGAACATACCTTTTACGAAGATGATGCCCAGAACGATGTTCAGTATATTTCCCCAGATGGAGATAAACATGGCCTGCTTGGTAAAACCTAAGCCCTCCGCAAATTGCTTAAAGGTTTGGAAGATCATCAACGGAATAATGGAAAAGCCAAGATAACCCAGGTAAGGTTTCGCATAGGCGACAACGTCCGGCGATTGCCCGATATGATCAATGATGGAAAGGGTACCGAAATGAATGAAAATGTAGAGTAACGTTCCGGTAATCACATTGATGATCAGGCTGCTGGACAACAATTTTCCGCACTCATCGTAGTTCTTCGCACCGTTCATTTTGGCAATTAGTGGTGTAAGGCCGTAAGAGATGCCAAGGCCAAGCACCAGAATCAACATAAAGATGCTGTTCACCAGGGACACCGCGGCCAGCTGAACCGTACCGGCGAAATGCCCTACAATGATGCTGTCGGCCATGTTCACCATCGTGTGGCCCAGTTGGGAAACTACGATTGGTAAGGCAAGGATGAGGTTATCTTTATAAAAAGGTTTGTATCGGGCGTAGAAATTACTGAGCATGATCAAAAAATGATCTGCAAAGGTATTGCTATTTGGCGTTAATAAATGTAAAGTATTCCTCTTTTTCAGAAAGGTGCAGTTGAAGAATACCTGAAGTAATCAGGCCGACAAGTAGCTTCTGGGCTTTTTTATTGGAGATGCGCGTGAGTTTGGTAAACTGCTTTAAGGTGATGCGTCCCTGTACTTCCAGGTAGTTGAACAGCTTTTTCTCCAGGTCAGAATAGATGATCATCTTGCTCGCTGGGTTTTGTTCTTCTTTAAGCATGTCAAGCACGATCTTACTGGCAAGTACCGTTTTGTCCTTAACGCGGTAGTAAGCCCACCATTCCTTGTTGGCATCAAGCGCATAATGAGGTTTCAGATCACTCTGTGCAATGGTGACAGCGAGCACAAGCTTGTGATTGATGTAAATTTCTTCGAACGCAGGTTCAATTGCGGGCTTGCAGAACTGATGTGCCGCTTTATTAATCATGTAGCGCTCTTCATCTTCTGATTTTACACCAACAATATTGCCGTCGTCGGCTACGCCAATCAGCAATATACCGCCGATGTTATTGGCAAATGCCACCAGGCTCTTGGCGATCTTTTCTGCGCTGGTAATGGTCTTTTTAAAATCAAGTGTTGTGCCTTCGCCTTGTAAAATAAGTTCCCTGATGTTCATGCAAATAAATTAATCTTCGTCAATAGGCGACGACCGGCTTTTCTCCCATGTGGAGATTCCTCACGTAAACTTCGTTCATCACGGTTGCGCATACTTCGCCATGCTTGTTGGTAATTTCCATCGGGTAGGCCTTTACAAACTTGCCGACAGTTTTTAGGGCCTCAGTAGCTTCCAGGAGCATTTCGTCTGTTATGGTGATGCTGAAGTACAGGTTACTGCGTCCTGGTTTGAGATATTGAATAGAAGCACTTTTTAGCCATACCCGTATCTTAAATCCTTCGCGTCGCAATAACTGGTCGAACAACAAAGCATAGAACGGATCTGTAGCGGCATAAATTGTGCCCCCGAATATGGAGCCATTGAAATTGGTGTTGATCACACTTTTGGCGATTTTCACATCTACACCTCTGAAACCTTTATGAAATTTCCGAACCCAGATGCGCTGGCATAGCATTGGCGGATACAAACTTAAAGCCCATTTGAGGGTTCTTTCTGATACTATCATGAACGATAAATATCTTAAAGATTTTTGGGTGTAAAAAATTTATGTTCCGCAGAGGGGAGCGCGTAGCGCCAGCGTGTAGCTAGTTAACAGAAATGCACAGATCGTTTCGTAGCATTCGAATTTTAAAACTTTTTAGAATTCAGATATGTTTTATAGACAATTAAAACTATTCTATGAAAAAAATGATTTTAAGTCTTGCTGTTGCGGGTTCTATGATATTGGCCACATCAGCATGCAATTCGACCAAAAACCTGTCTGGATCTTCAGATAGCACTGGTGCGGATTCAACTTCGATGAGTACACCGTCGACAACCCCGATGGATACTTCACAACAAACTGCGGACACAACCAGAACCACAACTCCGCCAGACAGTACCAAGACGCTGCCTCCAATGTAGTGTGAACATTATTTTAAAAGCCGGGCTTTCGTCCGGCTTTTTTTATGCCCTTCATTTTGCATGTCAATTTACCGTTTGAGCAGTGTCAGGTGAGTGTATTTTATAAGAATACAAAAATTTACAACTGGTTTAATTGGTACATTTGGTTTTGCAATAAATATCATGTTCAGAGAAAACGTAGTAACAGCGTATCAAAAGATACAAGATGATATTTGCCAGGCTTTGGAGCAGGCAGATGGTTTGGGGAAGTTCGAAGAGGAGATTTGGGAAAGGGAAGGTGGCGGCGGTGGTCGCACCAGGATTATGCAAACTGGAGATGTAATTGAGAAAGGTGGTGTAAATTTTTCCGCGGTACACGGGAAGCTTCCTGAAGCAGTGAAAAGATCTTTTAAGGTGGACAGCGATGAGTTTTTTGCGACCGGCGTTTCCATTGTGATGCATCCTTCGAATCCTTTTGNNTTACTTCGAACTTGATGAGCAAACCAGATGGTTTGGCGGTGGTATTGATCTTACACCACACTATGTGATCGATACCGATGCACGGTTTTTCCACCATACCATGAAAAAAACCTGCGACCGCTTTCATGCAGACTTCTATAGTAAATTCAAGCAACTGGCCGACGATTACTTTTTCATTAAGCACCGTGAGGAAACCCGTGGTGTGGGGGGGATCTTCTATGACCGCCTGCAACCTGCAAACACCGGTTTATCTTATGAGCAGATTTTCGAATTCTCGAAGGCTGTAGGGGAAAGCTTTGCCCCCGTGTACACGGAACTGATTGACAGAAACCGCAATACCGAATTTGGCGAGGCCGAACAGGAATGGCAGTACCTGAGAAGAAGCCGCTATGCGGAGTTCAATCTGGTTTATGACTCGGGCACCAAGTTCGGATTGGAAACCAATGGCCGGATCGAGTCGATACTGATGAGTCTGCCTCCGGTAACCAAATGGACCTACAATTTTAAACCTGCAGAAAACAGCCCAGAGGCCTTTACTTCAACGCGTTTGAGAAAAGGTATTGATTGGGTTTAAATTTTCGCTTTAGTGCCCTTAAACGTTATTATTTTGTTAAATTCGCAGGGTTATTATAATACCTTATTAAAATCGTTTTAAACGAATAAAGAAAATATGGCTGAAGACTTGGAAAATCAGGAAAACGATAAGATTATTAAGATCAATATCGATGAGCAGATGCGTTCTGCATACATCGATTATTCGNNACTCTTCTGTTTATTATACCATGGTTCGTATGGCTCAGGAATGGAGTCTGCGTTACATGATGGTTGATGGACAGGGTAACTTCGGATCTATTGATGGTGACTCTCCGGCAGCGATGCGTTATACGGAAGCACGTTTTGCGAAGATTGCAGAAGAAATGCTTGCGGACATCAATAAAGATACGGTTGATTTTCAGTTAAACTTTGACGACTCCCTTCAGGAGCCAACGGTATTACCATCTAAGGTGCCTAACTTGCTGATCAACGGTGCATCTGGTATCGCTGTAGGTATGGCAACCAATATGCCACCTCACAACATTACAGAGGTGATTAATGCTACCGTTGCCTATATTGAAGATAAAGAAATAACGGTTCAGGACCTGATGAAACACATCAAGGCGCCTGATTTCCCTACCGGAGCAATCATTTATGGTTATGCTGGTGTTCAGGAAGCATTTGAGACTGGCCGTGGACGTATCGTGATGCGTGCAAAAGCGGAGATAGAAACCAACAAAGACCGTGAAAGCATTATTGTAACGGAAATTCCTTACCAGGTGAACAAAGCGATCATGATTGAGCGTACTGCTGAATTGATCGGTGAGAAGAAAATCGAGGGTATTTCAAATATTAAAGATGAATCTAACAAGGATGGTATCCGTATCGTTTACGAAATTAAACGTGATGCGAATGCCAGCATTGTATTAAATAACTTATTCAAACAAACTGCACTACAGACCTCATTCAGTGTGAATAACATTGCATTGGTAAATGGCCGTCCGCAGTTACTAAACCTTAGAGACCTGATCCGCCACTTCGTGGATCACAGACATGAGGTTGTTATTCGTAGAACCAAATTCGAGCTTGCAGAAGCACAGAAACGTGCACACATCCTGGAAGGTTTATTGATCGCACTTGATCACCTGGATGAAGTGATTCGCTTGATCCGTTCTTCAAACACACCTGAGGAAGCAAGGGTTGGCTTGATGGAACAGTTTGGCTTAACTGACATACAGGCAAGAGCAATTCTTGATATGACGCTACGTAGGTTAACTGGCCTTGAGCGTGATAAGATCAAAGAAGAATATAATGAATTGATGAAAACCATCGAGTACTTACAATCGGTACTTGCAGACGAAGGTCTAAGAATGCAGATCATTAAGGATGAGCTTGCAGAGATGGTGGAGAAATATGGCGATGAGCGCAGAACATCTATCGTACACTCGGCAGATGATATGAGCATGGAAGACTTCATTGAAGATGAAGACGTGGTGATCACGATTTCACATGAAGGCTACATTAAACGTACGCCAGCTACCGAATACCGTACACAGGCAAGAGGTGGTAAAGGTTCTAAAGGAAGTGATTCCAGAAATGAGGATTTCATTGAACATCTATTGGTGGCTTCGAACCACAATTATATGTTGTTCTTCACAGAAAGCGGACGTTGTTTCTGGTTAAGGGTATACGAAATACCTGAAGGTTCACGTTTGAGCAAAGGGCGTGCAATTCAGAACATCATCAATATTCCAAAAGAAGAGAAGATCAAGGCGTACATCAAGGTTAAAAACCTGAAAGATCAGGATTACCTGGAGAACAACTTCATCATCATGTGTACCAAGAAAGGTACCATCAAGAAAACTTCTCTGGAGGCTTATTCAAGACCACGTGTGAATGGTATTAATGCCATCAACATCAATGAAGGTGATCAGCTTTTAGAGGCAAGTTTAACAAGCGGTTCAAGCGAGATTGTAATGGCCCTTCGTTCTGGTCGTGCGATCCGTTTTAATGAGTCAACAGTACGCCCAATGGGGAGAACTGCCACAGGTGTAAGGGGCGTAACACTCGCTCACGAGCAAGATGAGGTGGTTGGCATGATTGCTGTTGATGATACTAGTGCGACGGTGTTAGTGGTGTCTGAGAAAGGCTATGGTAAGCGTACAGATATTGAAGATTACCGTGTAACCAATCGTGGTGGTAAGGGTGTAAAAACCATCAGCATCACCGATAAAACCGGAGACTTAATTGCGATTAAAAACGTTACTGATGCAGACGATTTGATGATCATTAACCGTTCGGGTATTGTGATTCGTATTGCTGTACGTGACTTGAGAGTAATGGGTAGAGCAACGCAAGGTGTGAAGCTGATTAATCTGAAAGGTACTGACGCGATTGCTTCTGTTGCTAAGATTGAGCATGAGGAGGAAGAAGAACTGGAAGCGGTATTGGAAAAATTAGATGCAGCAGAAGGTGATGCGGAAAGCGTTATTGCAGATGGTACAGAAGTAGCGCCGGAAGCAGATGCAGACGTGGAAGAGGAAGAGCAGGAGGAAGATGATGCTGATGAAGACGCTGACACGGATGAAGAGGAACCAATAAACTAAACATATAAATTAAAAATTGTAACAAAAATTATGAAAAAAGTACTTTTAAGTATATTGTTGGCGGGCGTAGGTACTGCTACCTTTGCGCAGAAAAGTGAAGTTGCAGAGGCAAAGAAAGCCTGGGGCATTTACCAGCTAACCGGTGCTACCGGCGGTGATATCGCTAAGAAATTAGAGACGCTGAATGCTGCAATAAAACGTACTGATGCTGCAATTGTTCATGAGAAAACTAAAGACTTGCCTGAAGCATGGACATACCGTGCACTTTTAACCTCGGCGGCGGCTTTAGCGGATACTGCTAATCTTCAAAATGCTGATACTTATCTTAAAGTTGCACAAGAGTCGGTTGAAAAAGCGAAGACTTTAGATGCTAAAGGTTCTGAAAAAGAGAACATTGAGCAGGCTCAGTTAAACATCAGCAATGCTGTTAGAAACATTGGTGTATTAGCTTACCAGAAGAAAGATTTCAAAACTGCTTATGAGAAGTTCAATCAAGCTACGGTATTGAACCCAACTGATACCGCAATGTATTTGAACGCGGGTATTGCTGCACGTGGATTGGAAGATTATCCAAAGATGATCGATTCTTACAAAAAGGTGATCTCTTTGAATCATCCGGAATCAGCTGCGCTATATGAAGAAATCGTTTCTACGCAATTAACTGCACAAAAAGATACTGCAGCTGCAATGGCATCAATTGCTGAAGCTAAAGCGAAGTATCCTGAAAACATCAATTTCATCACCAGCGAAACTCAAATCTACCTTCAACAAGGTGACGTTGATAAAGCAGAAAATGCTTTAACGACTTTAGTTGCTAAACAACCAGGAAATGCGACTTTCCAAGCTGCGCTAGGTAACGTTTACCTGCAACAAGCTTTGAAACTTCAAGGAAGCATGAACAAAATTGACGTTAAGAAAGTTAAAGAAGTGAATGCTGCTAAGGATAAGAGAGATGCATTGGTTGAGAAATCAGTTCCATATTTCACCAAAGCGCTTGAAATTGATCCAAAGAATGTTGGTGCTTTGGAAAACCTGAAGACCATTTACACATTCAAAAACGATACAAAGAACTACAACG
>DDAD01000048.1 GCA_002333205.1 Pedobacter sp. UBA2067 | reverse complement strand
TCGTGTGACTTGTACAATAAGGCAAATCCGCAGGGTTAAACATGCCCTTTTAAGCTAATATGCATCTAGAGTTCGATGGATTCCGGCTTTGCCAGCTCGGATTGTATAGTATATAATGTCTGAATTGCGGTCTAACTCCTGCGCCCAGTCCCCTTCTGTGTTAGATTACGAAATATTTAAGGAAATTGACGATTGCAATACTCATCAACTGTTAACACCAATATGTCTTGCTAAGCTCCCCTACAACATTTTAAGCTACTACAGTGTACGCAGCTCAAGGTGTATTGCATGTACCGGATCAGCTTCAAGGCAAACTGACCCGCAGCTGGAAATCATCTGAACTGCGGGGGGCTTGATATAATGAATATACAAGTATACATATATATACTATAGGGCATGTTACAGATGGCATAAGCATATACACCCATAACCACCTATACCATCGCACTAGCCAGGATCACCAAACACCGAAGTTAGACTTGACATATCAACTGGAGGGCATCGCGGACAAGACAGCTAAATAAGTATAGGCATATATAGGATAAGGCAAGCAAAAATCACGGTGTGTATAACCCAGACAGGAATAACAAACCTTGGTGTATAACCAGTATAGCATTAGCACCTAAACACGTATACTTATATATGGATAGCACAAGACTAGGACACCTTCGGGTCAAACGCACAGCAGACGCACACCTAACGCACACCTAACCCACACCAAGCGCACATGGCATGTGTGTTAGGTATGCGTTTGGTGTGTTACATCTCTCTGTTTGAACAGGCCTAGTATAAACCCCATTATGAAACAATTCGCGAGTCGTACGATCAAAGCACGATACATATCCAGACAAAATGAATTCCCGGAGCTAAGGATGCCCTCAGGTGCCATATTGCGCCTAAATGCCAATCAATCACAACGCACAATAAACCAGCATTTATTTGTGTTAAAAAATGTTAATGACTTGAAAGGATGAATGCCTTTCGATAGCTTAGCGGACTATTATTTTTAATTGACGTTGTCGTATTATTACTTATCTTTGCAGAATGTTTAAAATTAAACACTTAACATTATTACTACTAACAATCTTGACTTTAACTGTTGCCGGATGTAAAAGTCAGTTTGAAAAAATCAGGCTTAGCAACGACGTAGCTAAGAAATATCAAGAGGCTGTTAGACTATATAACAATAAGAACTACTCCAAAGCATTAATTTTATTTGAGGACCTAACTCAAAAGTACCGGGGACGGGCTGAAGCGGAGGACTTAAACTACTATTATGCCTATACCCTGTACCGTTTAGGCGATTATACCACTGCACGTTTTCAATTCAAGAATTTCGCAGACATCTATCCAACCAGTAAAAACGCGGAAGAATGTCGCTACATGTATGCTTACTGCTTCTATCTGGAATCTCCGAATTCTACATTAGACCAGGACAACACGTACAAAGCTATTGATGCAATGCAGCTGTTTATCAACT
Organism: Pedobacter sp. UBA2067; assembly: GCA_002333205.1. Taxonomy (GTDB): domain Bacteria; phylum Bacteroidota; class Bacteroidia; order Sphingobacteriales; family Sphingobacteriaceae; genus Pedobacter. The sequence continues at coordinate 7,825 of DDAD01000048.1, read as the reverse complement.
TATATCCTAAAAGTGAGCGTGTAGCACAGGCCACACAGTACATAAACGATTTGCGCGGTAAATTGGAAGATAAAGCTTACGCTAACGCCAAGCTTTACTATGATCTAGGTGGTTATGATGTAACGAGTTATAAAGCTGCAGTAGTGGCATTACAAACTGCTCAGGTTGATTTTCCAGACATCAAGTATGCAGAGGAAATGGATCTATTAACTGTTAAATCGCAATATCTATATGCGAAAAACAGCTTTGAAACCCGTCAGGAAGAACGCTACAATGAGGCGATCCAATTTGCTGATGAATTTGTCCAGTCTCATCCGGAAAGCAAATACCTTAAAGAGGTAAACGATTTAAAGGCGGAGAGTGAAGCTGGCATTGAAAATGCGAAGCGTATTCTGGCTGAAGTTGCAAAACAGAACGAAAAGTATAAACAAACGCTTGAAAAAGAAGCGAAAAGAGATAGTACTAAAAACACGATTAAAACCCCAACAACATAATGAATACGAACAAACCCACTGTACCAAATACAACCGTTACCAGAAATGTTAATGATTTAGATCAAAAGACAGAGAACATCTATGAGTCTTTAGTGATCATCGCAAAGCGGGCAAATCAGATTTCAAACAACATCAAAGAAGAGCTACACGGTAAACTGGCAGAATTTGCGTCTTCAAATGATAACCTGGAGGAGATTTTTGAGAACAGAGAACAAATTGAAATCAGCAAACACTACGAGCGTATGCCTAAGCCTTCGTTGATTGCTATTGATGAGTTCCTTAACGATAAGGTTTACCACAGAAACCCTGCAAAAGAAGAAAACAACAAGGCATAGTTAAGCATTGCATCTCCAATTGCAATATTCCATGCTAAAAAATAAAAACATTCTCCTTGGCGTTTGCGGCAGCATCGCAGCCTATAAATCGGCCTCCCTGGTCAGATTGCTTGTAAAAGCGGGTGCAAACGTCAAGGTTATTCTCACTTCAAATGCGGCAGCTTTTATTACGCCGCTAACCCTCGCTACCCTTTCTAAAAATCCGGTTTATACCAAGTACTACGAAGAAGAAACCGGCGTATGGAGCAACCATGTGGAACTTGCACTATGGGCAGACTACCTATTGATTGCACCTGCAAGTGCCAACACGCTATCTAAAATGGCCAACGGCATCTGTGATAATCTCCTATCCGCAGTTTATTTATCAGCGAAATGCGAGGTGCTCTTTGCCCCTGCCATGGATCTGGATATGTGGAAGCATGAAAGTACACAGGAAAATATCCGCAAGCTTTTAGATTTCGGTAATCTGATGATCGCTCCTGGAAGCGGCGAACTTGCCAGCGGACTCGTTGGCGAAGGTCGTCTGGCCGAGCCAGAGGAGATCATGGATTTCCTAATCAGCCATATTGCTCAAGGCTTGCCCCTGCTTGGCAGGAAAGTACTGGTTACGGCCGGTCCTACTTATGAAGCAATTGATCCGGTACGTTTTATAGGAAATCACTCTTCAGGGAAAATGGGCTTTGCAATTGCACATGCCTTTCAATCCTTGGGTGCTGAAGTAACCCTGATCAGCGGTCCTACTGCACAACAGGCTGATGCTGGCATAAAGCGGATCGATGTTCGCACTGCGGCTGAAATGTATGAGGCTTGCCTCGCGCAGTATAAGTCTGCCGCCATAATTGTCATGAGTGCAGCTGTCGCAGATTATACACCTGTTGAGGTTGCCCGGGAGAAGATCAAAAAACACGACGAAACTTTCAGCATCACGCTGAAGAAAACGGCAGACATCCTTGCTAATCTGGGAAGATTAAAAACCCCGAATCAGATACTTGTTGGTTTCGCATTGGAAACCACCAACGAACAGGAACATGCGAAGGAGAAACTAAGGCGTAAAAACCTGGATCTGATCGTTCTAAATTCACTGCGGGATGCCGGAGCAGGATTCGGTGTTGACACCAATAAAGTGACTATCATTAATAAAGCGCTAGAGCAGAAAGTATTTGAAATGAAATCTAAAACTGCTGTCGCTGCCGATATCTGCCAGGAGATCATTAGCTTGTTGTAATATGAAACGAACCCTGTTGCTGATCTTGCTGTGTTGCTTTTTGAACCAGGCGTATGCACAGGAGTTAAATGCAAGAGTACAACTGCTCGCGCCAACGGTTTCCAACTTAAACCCTGCAACGTTGCAAATGCTGCAGGATGCGATGCGCAGCTTCCTGAACAATAATAGATGGAGTACAGAGACCTACCTGCCTCAAGAACGTATTGAATGTAATTTCGTGATCACCATTACAGCGTGGGATGGTAATTCCGGATACCAGGCAGAGGCCCAGATACAGTCGTCACGCCCGGTATTCGGCAGCAGCTACAACAGCACGATGCTGAACTTAAGCGACCGGGACTTCAACTTCACGTACACAGAAGGTCAGCCACTCGATTTCTCGGAGCAGACATTCCTGAACAACCTAAGTTCAACGTTAGCCTTTTACGCCTTTACCATTGTTGGGCTTGATAAGGATAGTTTTTCAGCGCTGGCTGGTACACCGAGCTTTGCCAGAGCGCAGCAGGTGATGAATGTTGCACAGACTTCTGGCAATGCCGGCTGGAAAGCTGCAGATGGCTTACGAAACCGGTACTGGCTTAATGAGAATTTGTTGAACAACAATTACCTGCCACTCCGGGAATTCATATACAGCTACCATTTGCAAGGTCTGGACCGCCTGGCACAAGATCAGAATACGGCAGCGCGAAATCTCTACAAGAGCCTTACAGACCTAAGTGGCTTAGACAAGCAACGACTTGGGGCCTATTTCCCTAACATCTTCTTTTCGGGGAAGTCGGATGAATTTGCCAATATTTTCTCCGGCCTGAATGCAGCCCAAAAACGTAGCGCACTTGACCTGCTGGCGCGAATAGATCCTGCCAATGCAGGGAAATATGAGGCTGTGAAATAATCCAGCGGTTTACATCATAACTGCCCATCCAACCTTACCCATCCAACCGCATTCCCGGCAGGCTTGTACAGGCACATACGACTTAAAACACTGACCTCAAATATTTTCACAAATAATTTGCATTGTACGAATACATTCGTAGATTTATATACGAAACAATTCGTATAAGAAGATGACAACGGAGATAGAGATTAAACCAACGGAAAGTGAGTTAGAGATCCTGCAGATATTGTGGGAGAAGAAGCGCTGCACCGTACGCGATGTACACGAAGTTTTGACACAGAATAGAGAGGCTGGTTATACAACCACTTTGAAGCTGATGCAGATCATGCACGAGAAAGGACTTGTTGCACGCGACACGAGTTCCAAAACACATATTTATAAAGCGCTTGTGAATCAACAGCGCACGCAGCAACACCTGGTGAGCCGGATGATCAATAATGTTTTCAATGGATCTGCAAGTCGTATGGTAATGCAGGCTTTAGGAAACCACAAGGCGAGCAAGGAGGAGCTGGATGCAATTAAACAATACCTCGACGATCTAAGTAATAAATAAAATCATGGAAGCACTATTTAACACAATCATCAGCGCATTTGGATGGAGTATTTTCCATTCGCTTTGGCAAGGCGCTATAATCTACGGACTATTGTTTTTAGCCCTGATGACTGTTCCCCGACTTACGGCAAGGCTAAAACATAATCTTGCATTTGGCGCAATATGCCTGATGTTTGGGAGCTTCCTGTTAACATTTGCTTCGATCCTTAAAGTACCGGCTGCCGGACTTACATTAACACTAAACGAACAGATCGCGATGAGCGGCAGCTTGCCTTTAACCAACGAAGCGGCTGGCATTGTACCTTTAGCTGAACACTACTTTCCGTATTTGGTTGCACTGTACGCTGTTGGTTTAGTGGTTCAGATCATCATCCTGGTTTACAGCTACCGCAAACTTGAGCAGGTAAAGCAAGCTGCGCATAAATGCGTTCCGCCGGTTTGGCAGGAACGTTTTCAACAGGTACTCTACAGATTGAAAATCAGAAAAACAGTGCTTTTCAAGCTATCAGATAAAGTAAATGTGCCTTTGGTGATTGGATTTTTTAAACCCATTATCTTATTCCCGGTAAGTATGGCTACGCAACTGGACCTCCAGCAAGTTGAAGCCATCCTTATTCATGAGCTCTCGCATGTGCGACGCAATGATTTCCTGCTGAATTTGATTAAGACTGCCATTGAAACCGTCTTGTTCTTTAATCCTTTTGTATGGCTCAGCGCCAGGTTCATCCGCATAGAGCGGGAACATGATTGTGACGATCTCGTTGTGAAATTTACCGGCACTCCCCTTACCTATGCACATGCTTTGCTAAAAATCGAAATACTAAAAGATAAAGACACACCGGCACTTTCACTTGCTGCAAGTGGAAACAGTCAGCATTTATACCATAGAATTAAACGAATCACCGATATGAAGACGACCTACATGAGCGCAAAGCAGCGCATCTTTGCGATCTCCCTCACCTTGGGAACAATCATTTCACTAGCTTGGGTTAGTCCGCCTAAAGAAAAAGAAATTGTGAAAACCGCAGCAGCAGATGTGGTAAGACATTTTACATTAGAGCATGTTGAGGCTAGGGGCAAAATAGAACTGCCGATTGATACGCCACCCAAAAAGAAAAAGCAAGTAAAAATCATTACCGTAGATGAGAAAGGTAATAAAAAGGAATACAATGCGGTTAGCGAGCTACCGGACAGTCTTCGGCGGAAAGAACCAGCACACGTCTATATGTTTAAATCTGATGGCTATCCACTTGACTCTGCAAATGTAATCGCTTTGCGAAGAAACGCCGAAGCAATACGCAAGCATTTTGATTCGCCAGAGGAAAAAGCCAAATGGGAGAAATTAGGCCTGGAAATGAAGAAGAAGGGCGAAGCATTTGCTAAACGTTTTAATTCACCAGAAGAGCCCGCAAAGTGGGAAAAACTTGGTATAGAGATGCAGAAGCGTGGTGAGCTATTCACCAAAGAATTCAATTCGCCTGAAGCCATACAAAAGCGCAAGGCACTTACAGAAAAGATGAAAAAGCATGCTGAAGAGATGCGTTTGAAGATGAACAGTCCTGAACACCAGGAAGAGATGAAGCGGTTGAATGAGGAGTTGCGCGAAAACACCAAGGAAATGCAAAAAATGATGATCAGCCCAGAGGTTGAAAATCAGCTCAAAAACTTAAATCTGAACTTCAATTTTGATACAGATGTAAATGAGTCTATAGCACTTCGCAACTCAGAAGAGTACAAGAAATTGAAAAAGGAATTTGAAGAGAAGGTGGAGAAGCTGAAAAAGAAACAGGAAAAAAGAAAGTCCTGATTGGAGCGTATCTCTATTGTAAAAGCACGATAGTTGAAAAAGGCAGATCTTTACCTGCCTTTTTTTGTTGTAAAGAAAATAAACATGCGAGGCTAAGTTTTCATTAATTTAGCAAATGAAATATGCTACAAAAACTTTCTATACGTAATTACGCATTAATTGATAGTGTTGAACTTGAGCTGGAGAAAGGTTTGAACATTGTAACCGGAGAAACCGGTGCTGGTAAGTCCATCATGCTGGGCGCATTGTCGCTGATATTAGGGCAGCGGGCAGAAACCAAATACTTTTTCAATCAGGAAANNAGGAAAAGAAATGTGTGATCGAAGGCACCTTTAAACTGAACGAAAACTCACAGCATCTTTTTCTCGATCATGACCTGGATTACCAGGAAGAAAGCATTTTAAGGCGGGAGATTTCTATTGATGGGAAATCACGGGCTTTCATCAACGATACTCCGGTAACGCTCTCTGTGATGAAGCAAGTTGGTGAGAAACTCATTGACATTCACTCGCAACATGCTACACAAGAGGTTAGTGACCCAGCTTTCCAGTTATCTATTGTAGATACCTTGGCTAATCATATGCCACTGCTTACCGATTACCGTCAGAAATTTCATGCTTACCGAAAACTCAGCAAGCAACTTTCGGCTATGCAAACGGCCGCGGATGAAGCTAGAAGTAAACAAGACTACGAGCAGTTCCTCTTCAACGAACTTGAGGCCGCCAATTTAAAGGCCGAAGAACAGGAACAGCTGGAAGCAGAATTGGAACTACTGAATAATGCTGAAAGCATTAAACGAAGTTTGGTTAACAGCTATGCCATGCTGAGCGAACAGGAGATTTCAGTCCTACCCATGCTGAAAGAAGTGGTTAGTCAGCTAAACAGCATCGAGAAATATAATGCAGAGTATGAGGCGCAGAACGAACGGCTTAAATCTGCTTTGATCGAGCTGAAGGATATCTCTGAAGAGTTAATGGCCCTGGAAGAATCTGTGGTTTTCAGCGTTGGCAGGGTTGAAGAAATTAATACACGCCTGGATGTGATCTATGCACTGCAACAGAAACACCGGGTAAAAACCGTTGAGGAACTGATCCAGATCCGGGAGGACTTAAGCAACAGCCTGAACAAGATGCTGAGCGGAGACGAAGAAATCGTAAAGCTGCAGAAGGGTTTGGAATCGCTGCGTGCTGAACTGGAGAAAAAAGCTGAAAAGCTTTCGCAGAACAGAAGTAAGTCGATCAAGAATTCGGAAAAGCAGATTGACGAAATCCTGATGCAAGTAGGTATGCCGAACGCAAAAATCCATTTGGAACAAACGGTGCAGGCATCTTTGGGTAAAGATGGTAAAGATCAAATCACATTGTTGTTCTCTGCAAATGCTGGTCAGGCGCCAGCTCCCGTTGGCAAAATTGCCTCAGGCGGAGAGCTGTCGAGGTTGATGCTTGCCATTAAATCGATCATGGCTAAACATACGGCATTGCCGACATTAATCTTCGATGAAATAGACACTGGTATTTCTGGCGAAACTGCTTTGCGTGTTGGAGATGTGATTGGGCACCTGGAGAAAAACATGCAGGTGCTTTGTATTACCCACCTGCCGCAAATTGCCTCTAAGGGCCAGGCGCATTACTTCGTGTACAAGCATGAGGCTAAAGATAAAACCACTACAGGTATCCGCAGGTTATCGGCGCCGGAGCGTGTTGACGCTATTGCTGAGATGCTTAGCGGGAAAAATCCGGGAAGCTCTGCCCTGGAAAATGCAAAGGACCTGCTGGGGTATAAAAATGAATAAGTCAGATACTGAAAAGAAAATTTTGCTAACTTCGGGTTTGTTAAGTTAGGCCTTAACAACAACATTAAAAGTAGAAATATGTACAACTTATTAAAAGGTAAACGCGGCATCATTACCGGTGCATTAGATGCAAATTCTATCGCATGGAAGGTTGCTGAAAAAGCACATGAAGAGGGCGCAACATTTGTGTTGACCAATGCCCCTATTGCTATGCGCATGGGTGAAATCAACGCACTGGCTGAAAAAACAGGCTCACAAATCGTTCCTGCAGATGCTACCAATGTTGATGAATTGACCAACTTGTTTACTCAATCTCAAGAAATATTAGGTGGTAAAATAGATTTCGTGTTACACTCGATCGGTATGAGTGTTAACATCCGTAAGAAAATTCCTTACACTGAATCTAACTACGACTACTTCATGAAAGGTATCGACGTTTCTGCGATGTCTTTCCATAAAATGCTTGCTGTTGCGAAAAAACTTGATGCAATTGCTGAAGGTGGTAGTGTTGTAGCCCTTACCTATATGGCTGCTCAACGTACGTATCCTTTCTATACCGACATGGCTGATATCAAAGCAATGCTTGAATCTATCGCAAGAAGTTTTGGATACCACTATGGCGTTGAGAAAAAAGTTAGGATCAACACGGTATCACAATCTCCGACTAAAACTACTGCTGGAACAGGTATTAAAGGTTTCGGTGATTTCTATGATTTCGCGAATT
>DDAD01000121.1 GCA_002333205.1 Pedobacter sp. UBA2067 | reverse complement strand
CCTTGTCGCTTTTCAGCTTAATGTTAGTTTTCTGTAGATCAACAGCAATTGCTTTCGCCTGTGTATCCAGGTCCTCATTGGCTTGGTGCTCATAACCTTCAGCATAAGGAACACCTAAACTTCGCATTGCGTTAATTGTAGCAATAGTTGTTGTTGTATCCAGCGTTTGCGTGCTTAACCATTCGTATGGCGGCATAATGCTGCCCGGAGACATCGTTTGCGGATCAACCATGTGGTTGAAGTGCCATGCGTTAGAATATTTTCCACCTTCACGTTGCAAATCCGGACCTGTACGTTTAGATCCCCATAGGTGTGGGTGATCGTAAACAAATTCACCAGCTTTGCTGTACTCTCCGTAGCGTTCTGTTTCGGAGCGGAAAGGACGGATCATCTGAGAGTGGCAGTTTACGCAGCCCTCTTTAATGTAAACATTCCGGCCATGCAGTTCTAAGGGTGTATACGGTTTTACACTGCTGATGGTAGGGATGTTGGATTTAATGGTGAAAGTCGGCATCATCTCAATCATTCCCCCGATCAGGATTACGATAAGAGAAAGCACCATGAATACCATCGGTTTACGTTCAATTACCCTATGCCATTTTCTATCCGTACCCACAGCTACAAACTCCGCAGGCATTGGTAATGATTCTGCGGGCTCATTAGCAACTAATTGGCCTGCTTTCGCTGTTTTTATGATGTTGTAGGTCATTACAATTACCCCAATAAGGTAAAGTAACCCACCAAACGCTCTCAACATATACATTGGGATGATCTGGATCACGGTCTCCAAAAAGTTAGGGTACTTCAATACACCTTCAGGCGTAAATTCTTTCCACATCNNGATGGCATAGAACAAAATACCAAGAGTACCTATCCAGAAGTGAAAATTAGCCAGTTTTTTAGAGTAAAGTTCTGTCTTGTAGATTCTCGGGATCAACCAGTAAAGAATGGCAAAAGTAAGGAAGCCATTCCAGCCCAAAGCCCCAACGTGAACGTGGGCCACTATCCAGTCTGTATAGTGCGCAATGGCATTGATCTGCTTAAAGGCAAGCATTGGACCTTCAAACGTTGCCATACCGTAGGCGGTTAAACCAACAACCATGAACTTAAGGATTGCATCATCACGTACCTTGTCCCATGCACCGCGAAGTGTTAGCAGACCATTGATCATACCACCCCAGCTCGGTGCAATCAGCATCACTGAAAATGCCACGCCTAAAGATTGTGCCCATCCAGGTAATGATGTATACAGTAAGTGGTGTGGACCAGCCCAGATATAGATAAAGATCAGTGACCAGAAGTGCAGGATACTCAATTTATAAGAATAGATCGGACGATTAGCCATCTTCGGAAGAAAGTAGTACATCATTCCGAGGTAAGGGGTAGTTAAAAAGAATGCAACTGCATTGTGCCCATACCACCATTGTACCAAAGCATCTTGAACACCGGCGTACAGGTAATAACTTTTAAATGCCGAAATCGGCAACTGAAAAGAGTTTACAATATGCAAAACAGCAACTGTAACGAAGGTAGCGATGTAAAACCAGATGGCTACATACATATGCTTCTCACGACGCTTAATGATGGTGCCAAACATGTTCCAGCCGAATACCACCCAAATTACGGTGATCGCAATGTCAATGGGCCATTCCATTTCTGCATATTCGTGAGAAGTGGTTAAGCCAAGTGGAAGCGTAATCACGGTAGCAACAATAACCAGTTGCCAGCCCCAAAAGTGAATTTGGCTTAGCGCGTCACTAAACATCCTGGCCTTTAATAGGCGCTGCAGTGAATAATATACACCCATGAAAATGGCATTTCCTACGAAAGCGAAAATGACTGCGTTGGTGTGTAGTGGCCTGATACGGCCGAAAGTCGTGTACTGGTTTCCCAGGTTTACATCCGGGTTAACCAGCTGTAAGGCTATAAACAAGCCGATTGTCATGCCAATGATACCCCACACAATGGTTGCTATAGCGAAATTGCGGACGATCTTATTGTCATAGTAGAATTTCTCAGTCATACTAAAAAGGTGTTTGTGAATTATGATGTAAAAGTAAGGTGGCTTCCGAAGCTTGGTAATGATGCTAATTCCGGCTAAATATGATCCTCATCACTTTTTTCAACGCCAGCCTTAATGTCATCGTCAAAGAGAATTCTGAGTCCTGGTGTATAGGTGTCGTCATGTTGCCCGGACTTGCTCGCCCAGAAGAAAGCGGCTAGAAAAATCAGCGCCAGCAGAATGCTGACACCAATAAGCATATAGATCATGTTCATAGCAATTTGTTTTTACGGGCATATAACCTTGCAGTTATACTGGTGAAAAGAATGATGGTTGCTGTACTTGCCGGCATCAGAATAGCTGCAATCAATGGCGAGAGCAGCCCTTGTACCGCAAACGATAATCCCACAATGTTGTACACCAGCGAAATGGCGAAGCTCATGTGAATGACTTTAACAGCATCTTTGGCCTGTTGTATAAAAGCAGGAATCTTAGTGAAGCTTGCACCATCGAGAATGGCTTCACAGCCAGGGCTGAAGTTGTTGATGTTATCTGTAACGGCAACCCCAAGATCACTTTGCTTTAATGCCCCCGCGTCATTTAAGCCGTCGCCGAACATTAGCACCTTTTCACCTTTTTCCTGTAGCGACTTAATGTAATCCAGCTTTTGTTGTGGACTCTGTTTGAAGTGCATCTGATTGCCTTCCGGGAAGATCGTCAGCAATTCCATCCGGTCATGATCCTGATCGCCGGAAAGCAGATGGAGGTTTGATCCTTTGCGTAAACTTACTGTCAAGGCTTTTAGCCCCTCGCGCCATTGCTGTGTGAAAAGGAAGTAGCCAAGGTATTGCTGGTCGATCACTACATGTACGGTACTTCCTGCAGTTTGCTTGTCTTGGTTTATACCGGTAAAAGCTGCATTGCCAATCCTAATCTCATGGTTTTGTACAAGGCCACTTAAGCCTCGGCCAACCATTTCCCGGTAATTGTTCACTGTATATCGTTCAGGCAGGTTCAACCATTTTACCAGTTCACGGCTTAGCGGGTGACCGGAGTTGCGCGCAAGATCGCTAACCCATTGTTGTTGTTCTGCGTTGATCTCACCGTTGAATGTGAAGCCTGCACGCTCGGGATTGCTGATGGTGCCGGTTTTGTCGAATACAAAGGTATTGATACGTGCCAGCTGTTCAATTACTGCTGTATTCTTAAGATAGAATTTATTTTTGTCGTAAACACTAAGGACTGCTGCCAGGGTAAAGGGGGAGGCAAGCGCCAGGGCACATGGGCAGGCGATGATCAGCACCGCGGAAAAGGAAGCAATCGCTTTTGTAGCGTCACCATTAAGGATCCAGAATAAGCCGCTTCCAATTGCAATGGTCAGAAGCATAATACTGAAATATTTGCNNTGCGGAATGTTTCATTGTTCCAAAGCTTGGTGAGGTGACTTTGAGATACCGCTTTCACAACTTCCAACTCGATAGCAGCGTCCAATTGCCGGCCACCGGCATACACAATTTCACCGAGCACCTTGTGTACTGGCTTAGACTCACCGGTCACAAAACTGAAATCTACATTTGCATTGCCTTTTAGAAGTATGGCATCAGCGGGTATAATTTCATTGCTGCGGATCAGCATACGGTGACCTTTTTTAAGCTGATCCAAAGGGATCGGGCGTTCGCGCCCATCTTCAAGAATACTCACTGCTACTGGGAAGTAGGAACGGTAGTCACGTTCGAATGATAAGTGATGGTAGGTTCGTTGCTGCATCCATTTCCCAACGAGCAAGAAGAAGATCAAGCCGCAAAGTGTATCTACCCAGCCAGGGCCAGAATTCGTGACAACTTCCACAATAGAACGCAGGAACATAACGGCAATTCCAAGAGCAAGGGGAAAGTCCAGGTTAAGGACGCCATTTTTGAGGTTAAGCCAGGCGCTGCTGAAATAGTCCCGGCCACTATAGAAAACAACGGGGAAGGCGAAGGCAAGATTTAGCCAGCCGAAGAAGGTTTTGAAGTCCTGTTCAAAACTGGAGAGACCGAAGTACTCCGGGAAGTACAGCAACATTGTATTTCCGAAACAGAAACCTGCTACCGCAATCTTGGTAATCAGGCTGCGATCAGCAGTGTGCGTTTGTTGTTCTTTTACAACATCCTGAAGGCTGATCAGCGGTTCATAGCCAATGTTTACAAGGGTTTCGGCAAGTGACTTAAGACTTAATTCCTGATTTTTAAAGGTTATGTAAACCTGCTTTTTCAGAAAATCTACGCGCGATTGGGTAATTGCAGGATTTATCTTATGAAGTGTTTCCAGTAGCCAGATGCAAGAACTGCAGTGGATCGCAGGGATATACAAGGTGATGATTGTAATTTGATCATCCTGGTAGTCTACCAAACCTGCTGCAATCTCCGGTTCATTCAGGTAGTCGAAGTTTAAACCTTTGGCTTTCTGTGTCTGCCCCGGCACATCATTATAGACGTAGTAGTCTGTAAGATTGTGTTCGTGTAGAATGCTGTAAACACCGACACAGCCAACGCAGCAAAACTTCTTGTTGTCTTTCAGTAGCGGGGTGGCTGGAAGTGCCTCCCCGCAGTGAAAGCAAATGGTATCTAGTTGTAGTTCTTTTGCTTGTAACATGAATTTTCAATATGTTCAAAGATGACATATCCGCCCATGCTACAAAATGACCAGCCTTTTTTCAAAATATGATGCTGGTCACTTTTTAATGATTATTGTCCAAGACGCTTTTGCTCTGCGTCAAGTGAAGTGTGACGATCTCTTGCTGATTTTACGGTTGATTTACCAAAACGCTGGGTATAAGTAAGTCTTACACTTGTAGAGGTGCCCCATTGTTTTAAGGTGTATTCATTACCTTCCAGGTTGCTCGATATTCTTGGTTTTTGAGTGTGAAACACATCACTCACACCTAGCTTCAGGTTCCCGTTTTTATTCGGGAAATTATAACGTAATCCCGCATCAGATGTAAAGAATGTTTTCAAGTTTAATGCATTATCAATTTGTGGAGTGCTGTAGAAAAAGCTTGCATCTGCACTCCATAACTTAGAGAGTGTAAAGTTGTGTTGCATGTAAATATTTCCGGTAAACTGCTTTGAATTTAATTCAAAACCATTCAAGTTTGGACTCTTTAATTGTTTGTGATAAGCAATGATGTTGTTGTTGAAGTTCCACCATTTTGTAACCGTTACCGGGAAGTTTAATGTTAAGGATACCACATCATCAGAAGCGAGGTTCAGATTGGTTTGATACATAGAATTTAACGCTGCATTCTGTAATAAAATCTGGGTAATAACATCTGAAACGTGGGTGTATGCTAACGCGATACTGTACTTTTGTTTGAACAAATAATTTACTTCAAAATTCGTTGCAAACTCAGGACGAAGATTAGGGTTTCCCTGATTGTAAGTGTATTGATCCAGGTAGTACATGAATGGATTTAAGTTCTGGTAATTCGGGCGGTTTATTTTTCTGGAATAGGAGAAGTTTAGTACGCTGTTTTCACTAAAATTCTGACTAACAAATACCGATGGAAATAGGTTTGTGTACTTTCTGTCGATCTCCTCATTCATGGTTACAGATGTACCTGTAGAGTGTGTTCTTTCAGCACGTAATCCCGCCTGTACAGATAACTTTCCAAGCGTTGCGCTGAAGGTTGTATAAGCAGCACTTACTTCTTCACTATATTTGAAACGATTGCTGCGGTTTGGGTCACCAAGCCAGCCATCTGCAACCTGATTCTCAAATATGAAGTTGTTATCACTTTCTACGTCCGCATACTTCAGACCGGCTTCTAATTTAAGCTTCTTGTTTAAAGGCAGTACATAATCTGCTTTGATGGCTTTTATGTTGATATCCGATGGTGCAAAGCTTCTGTAGATCTGCCCATTTTTGAAGAAGGTTCCATTGGGACGAAAGAAACGGTTGCGATAGAGGGCGTCGTTATCGCCATCAAAAGTGCTGTAATCCGCATCTATAGTGAGCTCCTGACCCGCTGTGTCTAATACACCCTTATAGTTCAGGTTGTAAGAGAAGTTCTTGCGGGCACCTTCGTTGTGACTTGGTGTTCTTAATATGGAATCCGTCTGTCCAAGGCTGCTACCGATGTTTGTCCTGCTAAAACTATTCTCTTCCCTGTTGTAGATGTTTCCTTTAACAAGTAAGCCTACCGTGTGCTTCGGTGATAAGAAGAAGTCTGTTCCCACTTTGAAGTTGTGTGATTTGTTACTTGAAGTATCTGTGTTACGTTGACTGAAATATAGCTTATTGGCTTCATTCGGGGTTACTCGGTCAATCATTAGGTTTTGCTCCCATTTATTGGTGTTGTAGCCATATGAGCCGAAAGTGTTGAAGAAGTTCTTACGATAATTCAGACTAATGTTGTTATTGCTGGAAGCACGTTTGTTGTAGCCAGCGCCAAGCGTAAGGTTACCGTTGAATCCATCGGCTTTGCTTTTCTTGGTTTTGATGTTGATCACACCGCCGGTACTGTTTGCTTCGTACCGTGCGCCAGGATTGTTCATGATTTCTATGCTTTCGATTTCGCTGCTCTGCATGGATTTTAGCAGGTTTACGACTTCTTCCTGGCTCAAGTAGGTCTGTTTTCCATCAATGGTAACCAGTACATTACTTTTACCTGAAAGGGATATATTCTCGTTGTGATCTACCACTACACCAGGAGCTTTTCTCAAAGCCTCAAGTGCATTTAAGCCAGCTGCTGATGGTGTGGCGTCCAGGTTAAATACGAGTTTGTCAGCTTTTCGTTCCAGCACAGGTCTAGCCGCAGTTACAACGACTTCATTGAGGTTGTTAGCTGTTTCTTTTAGTTGAATAGCTGGCACAGAAAAGTTCTTCTCACCGTTTAGTTTTATCGGTTTAGAGTTCACCTTATTGTAACCCATTGATGTCGCTACGATGTAGTATGAACCAGATTTTGTTTTGAAGTTATACTGACCATTTTCATTGGTCATAGCTGTGCTAACCAGTGCGGAATCAGCAGTTGA
>DDAD01000123.1 GCA_002333205.1 Pedobacter sp. UBA2067 | reverse complement strand
AACATCGAAGAAACAGACATGCCGGTGCACTTCAAAGGTAATCTGCGCAGCTACCAGAAAGCTGGATACAACTGGTTCAGTTTTCTAAGGGAATATCACTTTGGTGGCTGCCTGGCAGATGATATGGGTCTTGGAAAAACGATCCAGACGCTGGCCATGCTGCAAAAGATCAAGGAAGAAGATCATCATAATAAGACCAAAAGCACTTCGCTGATCATTATGCCGACCTCGCTGATCTATAACTGGCTGAATGAGGCAAAGAAGTTTACGCCGCAGCTGAAGATCTTTGCGCATACGGGTGGTGCCCGGAATAAGGATGTGTCGCATTTTATTGATTACGATATCATCATCACGACCTACGGCATCACCAGAATTGACGCGGAACTGCTGCAGCATTTCTATTTCAACTATATCATCCTGGATGAGAGTCAGAACATCAAAAATCCAGCTTCTAAGTCCTTCAAAGCGGTACGCTCGCTGAAGTCGCGCCACAAGTTGATCCTGAGCGGTACACCAGTAGAGAATTCTGTAGGCGATCTCTGGACACAGCTAACCTTCCTGAATCCGGGCCTATTGGGCACACAATCCTTCTTTAATGAAGAATATGTGCAGGCGATTGAGAAAAAGAAGGATGAGGATAAAGCCAGGAAGCTGCAGGCCATTATTAAACCTTTTGTACTGCGCCGGACCAAAGAGCAGGTTGCAGAGGAGCTTCCACCTAAAACCGAGCAGGTGTTCTATTGCGACATGAGTGAGGATCAGGCGGCTTACTATGAGAAAACGAAATCAGCCTATCGTAACGATCTGTTGAGCAGCATGGATGATCGTACTTACAAGGAAAAACAGGTGCAGCTGCTGCAAGGCTTANNTCAACTCGCCAATCACCCTTTCATGATTGATGATAATTATCACTCCGATTCCGGCAAGTTTAAAAACGTGCTGCATGCACTGGATAATGTGCTTAAGGGTGGACATAAAGTGCTGATCTTCTCTCAGTTTGTGAAACATTTGAGCTTGTTTAAAGCGGAATTTGATGAACGGCAGATCCGTTATGCTTACCTCGACGGCTCCACCAAGAACCGCGGAGAAACGGTGGCAGACTTCCAGAATGACCCTGATCTCAAGGTGTTCCTGATCTCCATTAAAGCGGGTGGCGTAGGTTTAAACCTCACGCAGGCCGATTACGTATTTATTTTGGACCCATGGTGGAACCCTGCTGTTGAACAACAGGCCATTGACCGTAGTCACCGGATTGGCCAGGAAAAGAAGGTGTTTATCTATAAGTTCATCGCCAAAGATACGGTGGAAGAAAAAATCCTTGCACTGCAGAACCGTAAAAAACGACTTGCAAGCTCATTGATCACCACCGAGGAAAGCTTCTTCAAATCGCTCAGCAAGGCAGACATTCAGGAGATTTTAAATTAAGCTTATCAGGAGCTCCGTTTGGGCTGCAGTTATGAAGGCTGCTTTAAGATCCGTAAGTAATCTTTGCAAGGGATAAGTTCCGCGCCGAGGCTCATCAGATGTGGGTTAGGCAGCTGGCAATCGATCAGCTTGAAATTTCCACTTTGACACAGCGTAATTAAGGCGGCTTTGGAGGCATTGCTTACCAGGCTGAACATACTTTCACCGCAGAATACCTGGTTGGTCAGCACGCCATATAGCCCGCCAACAAGTGTATCGCCCTGCCAGACTTCCACACTATGTGCCAGTCCAAGGTTATGGAGGTTCATGTAAGCTTGCTGCATATCGTCTGTGATCCAGGTACCATCCTGCCCTTGCTTGCTGCGGTCTACATCTGCGCAGTTTATGATGACCTGCTCAAAAGCCTGGTCCCAGCTGATCCGGAACACGCCACTTTGAAGCAGTTTACGCATGGATTTGCTGACCTTTACTTTCTGCGGGAAAATGACGCAACGTTCATGGGGTGCAAACCAAAGAATTGGATCGCCTTCGCTGAACCAGGGAAAGATGCCACTTTCGTACGCATTCCTGAGCCGTTCGACACTGAGGTCGCCGCCAATGGCGAGTAATCCGTCCGGATCTGCTAAGGCAGGATCAGGAAAGGCCAGATAAACTTCATCAAGTCCAAAAACCATGCTGCAAGTATAATTAATTTAATATCGTTTCAATGCCTTCGATATGTGCTAAAGGTGCAATTAAGCCTATCGCACGTGAATGCGCCATCGCTTCTGAACTGCTGTTGAACACACATGTTTTTATGCCTTTTTCTTTTGCTGGCGCCAGTGTTTCCAGTGTTGCCTGTTCATGCTGTGGTACAATGTTCCGAATGTAGATGGCTTCCACTTTCTCCGGATACTTTTCAGCAATGCTGGCATATATGAAAGGATCTCGCTGGGAGTTATCGCCAAAAAATACAAAACGCTGGTTTGGAAAAGCGGATATGATCCGCATCACGCGGATCAGCTTACCCTCATGCCCTGTTTTACCCGACTTCAGAAAGTTCGTCCACATCTTGATCTGGTTGAGCAGGAACACGCCTTCAGGCAGCTTATTAAAGCGGAAGGTTTCGACCAGGTAATCGTACAGGTTCCATTCGGAGCTGGACACATAGAAGAAGGGATTAGGCTGGTCGGCAGTGGTATGTGAAAGTGCCAGCAAGCTGTAATGCAGCTGCACGTCGGTAAAGGTTTTCCGGGTTCTGGGATTCTTGATGAACAGCTCCCTCAGGCGCCGGTAGATGGTTGCGGAGTGCGATACCATAATGGTATCGTCAATATCAGAGATAAAGGCGTATTGGGTAATATGAGGTACAAAGATGGTGCTGCTGCACTCAGCAAGTACTTCCTCCGCATCGCCCAGCGCTTCTACCTTCACGTTGTGCCAGCCTGGAATAACCTCCTCAGAGGCCTTCCATTCAAACTTGAAAAAGCCGTCATACTCCGAAGTCTGATACACCACCTGGTCATGAAAAGTAAGTCGCAGCCGCAGCGCCGGAAAAGGTTTCAGGATGAAAAGCTTTAGCAGGTACAGAATATTGGTGAAAAGATTGTTGCTGTACTGCTGAACCGTTCTGGCTTTATACTTGAAGGCGTTCCCATAAATAACCAGGTTTTGCGTATGGCCATAACCGTGGTAGACTTTGATGCTGACAGAATTGTTCATTGAATTTAAAACATCAGGATCATCAATGTTGTTTTTAGATTAAAATACACTTCATGAACCCTAAGCCTGCTGGTTTAAAATTTCTGTTCATTCTGAATCCGGGTTCCGGTAACGGTGAGACAGACTACAAAGTTGCCATTCAACACTTTTTCTCTGAGCTTCAACACGATTATGAAATTTACGAACTGCCGAAAGATTGCTCAAATCAGCAGATCAAAGCACGTATTGATGAAGCAAATCCCGACCGTGTTATTGCCGTTGGTGGTGATGGCACACTGAAGCTTGTTGCGCAATGTCTGCTGAACTCGGAAATGCCTATCGGTATTATTCCGGCGGGTTCTGCAAACGGGATGGCTAAGGAGCTGGGCATCTCTGTTGAAGTTGATGAGGCGCTGAAAACGGCTGTTAATGGGAAGCCAAAACGCATTCATGCGGTGATGGTTAATGATGAGCTTTGTATCCACCTATCGGATATCGGCTTCAATGCCTACATCATCAAAAAGTTTGATGATCTGCCCCAGCGGGGCATGAAAGGTTATGCACGAGCGGCATGGCATGCCTTATGGAACCACCACAAGATGGAAGTGACCATAAAGATTGATGGTGAAGAGATTCGGTCTGAAGCGTCAATGGTTGTGGTTGCTAATGCCACCATGTACGGCACCGGTGTAAAGATTAACCCGGAAGGTAGCCTGGAGGATGACGTTTTTGAAGTGATCCTGGTGAAGAACTACAATATCCTGGAGATCCTTAAGATCCGTTTCACAAGCCTGCCTTTCAACCCGAATTCTATTGAAACCTTTAAAACCGATAAGCTGGTAATTAAATCTAAACACCGCACGCATTTTCAGGTAGATGGTGAGTACCAGGGTAAGGTAAACACGATATCAGCACATATTATAACTGACGCAATCCGGGTAATTGTCTGACTTTAACAAACTTCTTGTAAGCAAGAATGGTGTAGTACAGGCGGAAGAACTCGGCAACGATACAGATCCGGAACAGCCAGGTAAAGGCATTATCGCTCATGGGTATAACCTCTGGTAACATGGTAATGAAGCCGATGGACAGCACCATCAGAAATAAGCGGAAAGGAAACTGGATGTAATAGGTGATTATGCCGTAGCGCTTAAAGCGGAACTGTCCGTAAGCGGTATAGAATAGTGAGGCATAGATCAGCAGTGTTAATCCTGCTTTAATCATTGAAAATGCATCTGGTTTTATTTTCCCCAGATGGTTCAACAGGAACCATACCTGGGAAAACATGAATATGATGCTGATGAGGTCTAGAAAAGCAAATAGTTTGAAGATCCGACGCATCGCCTGGTTGTTAGGATTAGCTTGCTGCAATGCCAAAGGTGTGTTTAAGTATCAGTTGTGGATCAGGACAATTTTCAAGGTATTGATCGGCTCTGGAATACTGGCATACGCCCGGATAATCGCCTGCATTACCCTGCATATCCAAAATTAGTTGAACGTGCAGGTGGGGCGGCCAATATCCGTTCTCCTCTGGTATCCCAAAGGCTGCAAATTCTTTGCCAGAGGGAATCTTTTGGCCTTCTGTGAGGCCAGCTAAGGAATTAAGGCTCAAATGGCCGTATAAAGCATGAAAAACCAGTCCGTCAATGTTGTATTTCAGGATAATGGTGGCGCNNATTGAATTTGAAGCTGTGTACCTCAGCATCATAGAAATTGTAAACAGGTGTTCCCGCAGGACCCCAAATATCGGTACCCAGGTGTAAGCGTCGGGGTTCTTCTGCCCCATCAAAATAGCTGCTTCTGGAATAAATGGTACGGTGCTCATTGTAACCGCCAATGCCGTAGCGGCATTGATGATCTGCCAGCTCCTGACTGATCCACTTGCTGAATATGGTCGTGTCGCTGATGATCGCTTCAGTAAGACTGCTGTTGTTGCTGGTCAGATCAAACGGGAACAGTTGATCTGTATTGGGTTCGAAAGGAACCACCGGGTGAAAATGAAGGCCCTTGTTACCAAGGGCCTCAAATTTTTGTTTAGGCGTCATCTTCTGCGCTATCGTTTTCTTTGCGTTCTTTTGCAATTTTATCGAAGATCTTGTCCATGTGCTCTGTATACTCGTTGGTGTCATCCACGAAGAACGTAAGGCTTGGTACCACACGTGCCTGGTGGCGGATACGTGAGCCCAGCTTGTAACGTATCTCTCCGGCATGCGAGTTCACGGTGTTCACCGATAAGGTGGTGTTGCTGGTATTTAAAAAGCTTAAATAGACCTTGGCAACCGCCAGGTCTGGCGATACCCTTACTTTCGTAATGGTAACAAGTGTATTGGGAAGGTAGGCAGCGCCTTCCTTCTGGAAAACAGCGGCAAGTTCTTCCTGTAGAAGACCTGCAAACTTCTGTTGACGTTTACTTTCCATAATTGTGTGTGTTAAAACAACAGGTTATTGTACGGATAGCGCTGGACATGGAGGTCCTTAACCATATCGTACAGTAACTGTCTAAATTCTTCTAAATTCTCTTTGTGCAGCGCAGAGATAAACAACGCAGGCGCATTGTGCTGTGCCATCCAGCTGTTTTTAAATTCTGCGAGCGTTAAGGTTACTTTCTCCTCTTCGTGATGATCTTCAGCAGCTTCAGGACTCACGTAAGCATCAATCTTGTTGAATACCATGATTGTAGGCTTATCCCTTGCGCCCAGATCTTTCAAGGTCTCATTAACCACATTGATCTGATCTTCGAAGTTGGGATGCGATACATCAACGACATGGACCAATATATCGGCCTCGCGAACCTCGTCGAGTGTAGACTTGAAACATTCTACCAGGTGGTGTGGCAATTTGCGGATAAATCCAACCGTATCTGATAGCAGGAAAGGTAGGTTTTCAATAACAACCTTCCTTACCGTGGTGTCCAGTGTAGCAAAGAGCTTGTTCTCTGCAAACACCTCTGACTTGGCCAGCATGTTCATGATGGTTGATTTACCAACGTTGGTATACCCCACCAATGCTACACGGATCAGTTCTACCCTGTTTTTACGCTGCGTTTCATTCTGCCTGTCGATATGTTTCAATCTGTCTTTAAGCAATGAGATCTTGTCCAGGATCATCCTTCTATCACTCTCAATCTGCGTCTCACCCGGACCACGCATACCAATACCACCCTTTTGACGTTCCAGGTGGGTCCATAAACGGGTTAGTCGTGGCAGCAAATATTGCAGCTGTGCAAGCTCCACCTGTGTTTTCGCCTGCGCGGTTTGCGCTCTTCCGGCGAAAATATCAAGTATTAAATTGCTTCTATCGAGTATCTTTACTTGTAGTTCACGCTCTATATTTCGGAGTTGTGAAGGCGATAATTCGTCGTCAAAAACGACCATATCGATCTCTTCAGATTGTACATAACCTTTAATTTCCTCAAGCTTTCCGGTACCTACGAAGGTCGCACGGTCTGGCTTAAGCATTTTCTGAGTGAATACTGTCTCCACTGCGCCTCCTGCAGTATCTACAAGAAAAGCCAGCTCATCGAGGTATTCCTTAGTTTCTTCCGGCTTTTCGCCAGGTCTGATCACTCCCACAAGAACGGCCCGTTCCTGTTTAAGTGCGGTGTCATAAAACTTTTGTTTTCCCATTGTTATCGCTAAAGGTACAAAAGTTATACCGATCTCAATTCACTGACAAAGCGTTGCATGGCGGCTGCTGGATCGTCTGTTTTCATGAAATTTTCGCCGATCAGGAAGCCATTGAAGCCGGCTTGCTTCAGTTCCTTGATAATTGCGGGGTCACTGATGGCACTTTCAGAAATCTTCATTACCTCGGCAGGAATTTCATCCACCAGATTGAAGGAATTCTGGATGTCGACACTGAAGTCGCCCAGGTTACGGTTGTTTACCCCAATGGCATCCAGGTTGCCTGTAATGCTGCGCTGCAGTTCTTCCCTGCTGTGTACTTCCAGCAAGACATTCAAGCCCAGGTTCTTTGCTTGTTTAGCAAAACTGCTGATCTGCGCTGGCGTAAGGATCGCTGCAATCAACAGAATGATGTCTGCACCCATGGCTTTCGACTCTATGATCTGGTATTCATCAATGATAAAGTCTTTACGAAGGACTGGGATTTCATTGTTTTCTCTGGCCACCGCAAGATCGGCATAACTGCCTCCGAAGAAGTCCTGGTCGGTTAACACCGACAGCGCCGAAGCACCTGCTGCAGCATAACCCTGGGTTACTTCTGCTACCGAGGCTTTTCCGTTGATCAGCCCTTTTGAAGGGGAGCTTCGCTTGAATTCTGCAATGATGCCTGTACGTTCCGGGTTTAAAAGGAATTCCTTAAAGGAATAAGGGGTTCTGCTGAAGTAGCTGGAAGCTTCAAGCGTGTTTATTGGCTTGTCTGTTTTTGNNTATCTAATATGTTCATGTTATGCCTCTAACCAGTTTATCATCATTTGTTTGCCATGCTCCGTTAACACGCTTTCCGGGTGAAACTGTACCCCTCTTACGTCGTAATCTTTATGTCTGAGTGCCATGATCTGATCATTGGCATCTTTCGCGGTCACAGTTAAACATGCTGGCAGATCTTCATTGCTGACCACCCAGGAATGGTAACGACCAACCTTAAAATGCTCCGGCAGGTCTTTAAAGGTCAGTTCTGTTTGGTCCTGTACGTCGATGGTGGTTGCAATGCCATGCATCGGGCGGCCCAGGTTAAACAGGGTACCGCCAAATGCCTCTGCAATGGCCTGCTGACCTAGGCAGACGCCAAATATACTCTTTGTTGGCGCATATGTCCGGATGACCTCCAGCAGTAAGCCTGCTTCCTCTGGAATACCGGGGCCCGGCGACAAGAGGATCTTATCGAACTGATCCACGTCTTCTATACTGAATTTATCATTTCTCCATACTTCCGCCTCGTGGCCAGCCTCGTTGATCAGGTGAACCAGGTTGTAGGTAAAAGAGTCATAGTTGTCGATGATTAAGACTTTCTTTTTCATTGGGGGTATGTTTAAATATCGTTAGCCATTTGCATTGCCTTACGCAGTGCAGCAATTTTGTTGTTCACCTCATTTAATTCATTTACAGGTACCGAATCGGCCACAATGCCGGCCCCGGCACGGTAATGTAAATGGTTGTTCTTGCTCATGAAGGTCCGGATCATGATGGCATGGTTGAATTCTTCATTGAAGCCCATATAGCCGATCGCACCACCGTAGAAGTTCCTGGCAAGGCCTTCGTTTTCGTCCAGCAGTTCCAGCGCCCGGTATTTCGGTGCACCGCTCAGCGTGCCTGCAGGGAAAGTATCTGCTACAACCTTGATTGCGGTTGCATTTTCCTGCAGCGTACCACTTACTTTAGACACCAGGTGGATCAGGTGCGAGTAGTACTGGATCTCTTTGAAGGATTTAACCTCTACGTTCTTGCAGTGCCTGCTAAGGTCGTTCCTTGCCAGATCGACCAGCATGACGTGCTCTGCACTTTCCTTTGGATCTTCTTCCAGCTGCTTGGCAAGCACGGCGTCTTCTTCATCGTTACCGGTACGTTTAAAGGTACCTGCAATTGGGAAGATGTTGGCGGTATTGTTCTTAATGGTGATCTGCGCTTCCGGCGAGGAGCCAAAGAGCTTAAAACTGCCATAGTCGAAATAAAACAGGTATGGTGATGGATTAATGGAGCGCAGACAGCGATACACATTGAATTCATCTCCGCTGAAGCCTTGTTTGTATGATCGTGAAGGTACGATCTGGAAGACGTCGCCTCTGAGGATGTGGGTCTTAAGCTTCTCTACAATAGCGATGAACTCTTCATCTTTCAGATTGGAGCTTTCCTCACCCTGTGTGTTGAACTTATATTCCGGGAAGTTCTTGTTCTGGATCAGGTAGGCAATACGTTCCAGTCCTGTGGCTTCTTCCCCCTGGAAGGTGTTTTCAAACAGCGTTACCTGGTTGCGGAAGTGATCCACCGCAATGATGTAGCGGTAAATATGGTACTGCATTTCCGGAATGGCATCTGCCTCCGGGGTTTTTGCTTTGAAGGTGATGTCTTCAAAATATGGTATGGCTTTCCAGGTGAAATAACCGAAAAGGCCGTTGGATACATAACGTTTGTCGGGCAGTGCGCTGGTTTGAAAGGCCGACTTAAACACCTCGATTTCTTTGGTAAGATCGAAGAATTCCATGGTTTCGCTGCTGCCATCGGGGAAGTACTTGCGGAGTGTGCCGTTTTTAACGGTGAGGCCGGCTACAGGGTCAGCACATACGTAACTAACTGCATTTTCACGGCTGTGGTAATCTGAACTTTCCAGTAAAATGGCGTTGGGAAAGACGTCTCTTAAGCGGAGATAGATGCTCACTGGTGTTGCGGTATCGGCCAGCTTTTGAAGGAAAGATGTTTTAATGTCGAACGTTTTCATCTGTTTAATTAAGTTTTGTTTTTAGAACGCCTATGATCTTAAGTACGGCTTTAATGGCTTGGTGGATCATCTGGCGGTGGTATGTCGGTTGTAAATGCGCTGAAAAACAAAAAACCCGACGTGGTATACGCCGGGTTTTTAATGTGTTTTTAGGTTTAGGTTGAAAAACTAAATGTTACACAAAGCTACGACGATACCCTTTTCAGAATAACCACGCCACTGCCAGCTTTTAACATTGTTTTTCATCTTTTAAATTTCGTTTTAACGGTTATGATCAGTTAACAAAGGATTATAACGCGTTGGTTGTTTGCAAAATTATAAATTAAACTTAAAAACACTTATTTCCTNNATCCCGAATAAGGACCTTGAAGCATCGTTCTTAACCATTAATAATATGGCTACAGTGATGATTAGTAATGCAAATCCGAAGAAGATGAAGATGCTTTTGTGTTTAGCTACTGCATCTACAGCTTTTTTAGACTTCGCATTTCCAACGGTGATCAGAATAATAGCAATGATCATCATTGCAATGTGCTCCATCTTCCAGTAACGGTTTGAAGGTACGGAGCTGTCTAATTTGTACCAGTCGTTCATGAAATACAGCAACAAGCCAAGTATTAGTTGGATATGTGAACTGATCAGTGCAAATACAGCAAGTTTTCTGTTGCCTTCTGTAAATGCTTTTTTACCTGTGAAGCCGGATAATGCTGTGATAAATGCGGATAACAATAGCAGGATAACAACGTATCTCCAGCCTGAGTGTGCACTCCTTAAAATTTCATACATACGGATAGAATTATTTTTTCAAACATAAATAAAAGCAACATACAAAGAGAATGCCTGTTTCAGAATTTTTAAAGGCCGGGCTGTAGGAAACCATGAATTGGTGTTTGTGAGGGGCTAATACGTCTTACACTTTTAACACCATAAAGGCATGTCTACGCTCCTGCAAGGCAAAAAACATGCTTAAATACGTTTCAACTAATTCGGCTTATCTGATAATCTATTAATCTAATCAGCATTTCTGCCCAGAATAGCCTTGATTTAGGTGTCTTTACGGGAAAAACTACCTAACATGAACACGAGTTTTGGCAGATTCGCACTGACTTTGCTTTAAACCTGCTCAAAACGCAGGAAAAATCAGGGTAAAAAACGTGTTATATATTCATTTAATGCTTTATAAATGATAGTTTTAGCAAAACTATATTCAAATGAAGAAAATTCTACTTACGCTAACGTTGGTATTTTCTGCTTCAGTGTTATTTGCACAACAAACTTATCCGGTTAATGGGACATTCGACAACCGCCCAGGACAGTTTGCTTTCACAAATGCCAACATTGTTGTTAATGCCAACAAAACGATCAGTAATGGAACATTGCTGGTAAAAGGGCAGACGATTGAGTCTGTAGGCACGGGCGGCACCATACCAAAGGGCTACGTGGTGATTGACCTGAAAGGCAAGTACATCTATCCTTCCCTGGTTGATGCATTCAGCAGCTACGGCGTGGCAGAGCCTGCACGTGCGACCGGTGGTTTCGGCGGCAGACAGTCGATCTTTGTATCCACCAAAAAAGGCGCTTACAACTGGAATGAAGCCATCCGGCCGGAAACAGAAGTAAGAGGCATCTTCGGCAATGACGATAAGAAAGCGGAAGAACTAAGGAAACTTGGTTTCGGTGCTGTTAACGTCGTGAACCGCGACGGTATTGTACGAGGTACTTCTGCTGCGGTAACTTTAAGCAGCGAACGGGAAAACCAAAACATCATCAAAGGTGAAACCGCAGCGAACTTCTCTTTTAATAAAGGTACTTCGAAGAACGACTATCCAACTTCCTTAATGGGCGCCATCGCATTGCTTCGCCAGACCTACTATGACGGACAATGGTATGCGAAACAGAAAGAGGAATACAACATCTCGCTTGATGCTTTCAATAAACAACAAGCTTTACCGCAGATTTTTGAGGTGGAAGGTTGGCAGAACATCTTGCGTGCAGATAAGATTGGTAAGGAGTTTGGCAAACAATACATCTTCAAATCCACCGGAGATGAATATCAGCGTATTCCTGCAATTAAAGCAACGGGTGCAAGCCTGATCATCCCACTGACCTTCACCAAGGCTTTCGATGTGGAAGATCCTGCGGAGGCACGTAAAATCACTTTGACCCAAATGAAGGATTGGGAACTCTCCCCTACGAATCCCGGCGCATTGGAGAAAGCAGGTATCCGCTTTGCAATCACGGCTAATGGCCTGGAGCAGGTTAGAGATTTCTGGACGAACCTTAGAACCGCTATAGAAAACGGTCTTTCGGAGAAACAGGCTTTATTGGCAACCACGGAAATTCCTGCAGCGATGCTTGGCATTCAGGATAAAGTGGGCACACTGGATAAAGGTAAACTGGCAAACTTCCTGATTACTTCTGACAAGCTTTTCAGTAGTAGTAATATTGTATTTGAAAACTGGGTGCAGGGTAAACGTTTTGTGGTCAACAAGATTAACACTGCCGACCTTCGTGGCACTTACAGCTTGAACATTGAGGGGCAGTCGCCTTTAGTACTGAAGATTTCGGGTACTGGCAGTGGCAATACCGCAACTGTTCAGCGTTCGGCGACAGACAGTGCTAAGATCAGCTCCAGCTTTAACCGTAATGGCGACTGGGTAAGCATGAGTTTCAGCTTGAAGAATCCTGCTGCTGATGTACGCCTGAGTGGTTATGTAACCAGCGAAAACCCACTGACCTTTAAAGGCGAAGCTGTGGTTGCTGGTAGCAAAGAAGGCCGCTGGACAGCAACTTTCACAGAAGCCAACAAAGAACAACCTAAAACCGAAAGTCCAAAGCAACTTGCAGAAAATGGTTCGTTAATCTATCCTTTCACCAGTTTTGGCTTGGCTACTCCACTGGTTCAGGAATCGGTACTACTTAAGAACGCTACCGTGTGGACCAATGAGAAGGAAGGTATTTTGCAGAACGCGGATGTACTGCTTGAAAACGGCAAGATTAAGGCTGTTGGTAAAGGGCTTTCAGCTGGTGGTGCAAAGGTTATTGATGCAACCGGCAAACACATCACGCCCGGTATTATTGATGAGCACTCCCATATTGCGATCACTGGTGGCGTAAACGAGGGTGCGCAATCCAACTCCGCCGAAGTGCGCGTGGCGGATGTGGTAAACTCGGAAGATGTGAACATCTACCGTCAGCTTGCGGGTGGGGTAACAACTTCGCACCTGCTGCATGGCTCTGCTAACCCAATCGGCGGACAAAGTCAGCTGATTAAGCTGCGCTGGGGTAAAAACTCGGAAGACCTCAAGTTCGGCGGCAATGATGGTTTCATCAAGTTCGCCCTGGGTGAGAACGTGAAGCAAAGTAATTTCGGTACAGGCATGCGTTTCCCGGTAACCCGTATGGGTGTGGAGCAAGTGTTTGTTGATGATTTTACCCGCGCTAAAGAGTACAAAAAAGCCTTGGCAGCAAAAGGCAGCGCAACCCGCAGGGACCTTGAGCTGGATGCCCTGGTAGAGATCCTGGATAACAAACGTTTTATTACCTGTCACTCTTACGTGCAGTCGGAGATCAACATGCTGATGCATGTGGCAGACAGCCTGGGCTTCAAGATCAATACTTTCACCCACATTCTGGAGGGTTACAAGGTTGCTGACAAGATGAAAGAACACGGCATTGCAGGCTCGACCTTCTCTGACTGGTGGGCTTACAAGATGGAAGTTGCGGAAGCAATTCCTTACAACGGCGCGATTATGCACAACGTAGGAATCACGACAGCATTTAACTCTGATGATGCCGAGATGGCGAGAAGATTGAACCAGGAGGCTGGTAAATCTGTACTATACGGCGGCGTGCCGGAAGAGGAAGCACTAAAGCTGGTAACCTTAAATCCTGCCCGCATGATGCACATCGACAACCGTGTAGGTAGCTTAAAAGCTGGCAAGGACGCTGATGTGGTAATATGGTCTGCAAATCCACTATCCATTTATGCGAAAGCAGAAAAAACCTTTGTGGACGGCATTGCCTACTGGGATATCGAGCGCGATGCAAAAGTACGTGCTGATCAGCAGGCAGAAAAAGCAAGGATCGTTAAGAAAATGTTAGACAGCAAAAACAAAGGCGGCAGAACACAACGGGCTGCAGCACCAGCACAGCGCATCTACAACTGCGAGTCGCTGGAAGAAGATTATACTGCTGAATTCACTACTTTAGAAAGGAGCCACTCACATGAATAAATATATTATAGCCGCAGCATTAAGCCTTTTTAGCGTCACCAGTTTTGTGAGCAGCACAGGCTTTGCGCAGGCAAACATCTCTCCGGCGCCGAAACAAAGCCAGGCGATCGCCATCACTGGCGCCACAATCCATATCGGCAATGGCAGTGTTATTGAAAATGGTACGTTGGTATTTGACAAGGGAAAGATCGTGTCGGTAAGTGCCGGTACTGCTGTTCAATCTGGTGCAACGGAGATCAAAGCCAACGGTAAGCACATTTACCCTGGTTTTATTGCACCTATTACCAATCTTGGATTAACGGAGTTCGAGTCTGTTAAAGCGACTTTAGACTTCAACGAGATCGGTAACCTTAATCCGCATATCCGCTCCTTGGTAGCGTACAACACGGACTCAAAGGTGCCCGCAACTTTACGTTCCAATGGGGTTCTGATGGCGCAAATTACGCCGCAGGGTGGCACCATTGCAGGCAGTTCTTCTGTCGTGCAACTTGATGCCTGGAACTGGGAAGATGCAGCCATCCGCACAGACGACGCCATTCACCTGAACTGGCCGGTTATTCCACGTAGCCGCTTTGGTCGTATGGCAATGTCTGAAGAGGCCATGCGTGAAAGACGTGATGCTGCATTGAGCGAACTGGAATCTTTCTTCGCTGAAGCAAAGGCCTACTCGGAAGGGAAACCTGCCCTGGTGAATCCGCGTCTTGCTGCCATGAAGCGGATATTTGATGGTTCAGAACGTCTGTTCATCACCGCCGACAGCCAAAAGGATATCGTTGCTGCAGTGAACTTCGCGAAGAAGCACAAGATCACCCCGGTGATTGTAGGTGGCGATGAAGCACACCTGATCACCGACTTCCTGAAAGAAAACAACATCACCGTGGTCGTGAAGCAACCGCATGCCTTGCCGAACGGCGTGGATGACGATGTAAACTTGCCCTATAAGAATGGTGCGATGCTGGCGAATGCAGGCGTTCCAATCGTGATCAGCATAGAAGGTTACTGGCAACAACGTAACCTGCCATTTATGGCTGGTACAGTAGCTGCATGGGGCCTGGATAAGGAAAAAGCATTACAGGCCATCACCTTAAACACCGCCAGGGTCTTAGGCATTGACAAAACTGCCGGAAGCTTAGAAGTTGGTAAAGATGCAACCTTATTCATCTCTTCAGGTGACGCATTGAACATGACCACCATCAATGTTGAAACTGCATTTATCCAAGGCAGAAACATCTCACTGGATAACCTGCACAAACAACTGAACAAGAAGTTCAGTGAAAAATACGGGCTTAAGGTAAATTAGCCCTGTTTAAAGCAAAAGAGCGACCCGAATTGGGTCGCTCTTTTTGGTTAACTAATATTCATAAAAAACAGCTGTTGGGGAAGGAGTCGAACCTTCAAGGAGTAGTTAGCCCTTACGGGTTTCCAGATTCTCCGCCACCGAGACAAGGAGGTGTGTTTGCCAGTTCCACCACCCAACAGGATTAGAGCAAGTTTTCAAAAGAACGATTATTTTTTCCGTCTTGCTTGATACAAATGTAACAACACTTCCATTATGTTGCAAATATTATAATGATTTATTTTTATTATTACGATTTTAATAATTACATTAGCTTTATGCAATTAATCTCTTAAACGATGCTAAAAAAAGAAAGCCAAAATTTAGAAATTGATAATCTAGACATTGAGATCCTAAAACAGCTAATGCAGGATGCTACGAAACCTTACACGGAAATTGCTAAGGATCTAATCGTTTCAGGTGGAACGATACATGTTAGAATGAAGAAACTCCAGGAGATGGGGATCATCAGAGGTTCTCACCTGATCATTGATCCGCAAAAGGCGGGATATGACATCTGTGCTTTCCTGGGTATCTACCTGGAGAAGGGTATTCAGTATAAAGATGCGGTAAATCAGCTGAGCAAGATCAAGGAAGTGGTAGAGCTACATTACACCACGGGTGCCTACAGCATGTTCGCTAAGATCATTTGCCGGGATACTTCCCACCTCAGACATGTTTTAAATGAAGAGATCCAGGCCGTGGAAGGTATCCAACGTACCGAGACCCTCATATCTCTGGAGGAAAGTATCCGTAGACAAATAGAACTGGGATAGTTATTTTTTAAAGAGGTCTTTCAAGGCTGCAAGTTTCATCTGCAAGTCGCCGTCAGCTTCTTTCGCTTTTGATGCAGCACCTTTTGCAGGTGTTGCTTTCATAGCTGCATGACCTGCAGGACGTTTAGACCCTGGGGCATTTGATGATGCCATTCTCTGCGGCGAATCAGGTGATCCTGTAGCTTTCTTAGCGCCGGCGAATTTTGATGAAGCAGGTTGTGCCTTATCCCGCTGCCCCCTTGTAGCGCCAGGCTGACCAGTTCGCATGGAAAGGGAGATGCGCTTACGTGCCACATCCACTTCGGTTACCGTCACTTCGACGCGTTGGCTTACCTTAACCACCTCGTTAGGGTTCGCTACAAAGCGGTCTGCAAGCTGACTGGTATGCACTAAGCCATCCTGATGTACACCTATGTCGACGAAAGCACCGAAGTTGGTGATGTTGGTGACAATCCCTGGCAGCTTCATGCCTATTTTAAGATCACTGATCTCATTCACACCTTCGGTGAAAGCAAATGCTTCAAACTGCTCCCGTGGATCACGTCCAGGCTTCGCAAGTTCTTTCAGGATATCGTTCAGTGTTGGAAGTCCGATCTCGTCATTTACATACTGCTGTGGCTTGATCTGCTTCTGTAGTTCAGGGTCTTTCATCAGCTGCGCTACGGTGCAGTTCAGGTCTCTGGCCATCTTGTTCACCAATGGATAACGTTCCGGGTGCACACCACTGGCGTCTAATGCATGTTCGGCGTTGCGGATCCTTAAGAATCCTGCAGCCTGTTCAAAGGCTTTGTCGCCCAGACGCGGAACCTTTTTCAGGCTCTCCCGGTTCTTGAATGCACCATGTTCATTGCGGTAAGAAACAATGTTCTGTGCCAACTGGGGACCTAATCCTGACACATAAGACAACACCTGCTTGGAAGCGGTGTTAAGCTCTACACCTACTGCATTCACGCAGCTGATCACGGTATCATCCAACGACTGCTGTAACTTCTGCTGATCCACATCATGCTGGTACTGCCCTACCCCTATGGATTTCGGGTCTATCTTTACCAACTCTGCCAATGGATCCATCAACCGGCGGCCGATAGACACGGCACCTCTTACGGTAATATCCTGTGTAGGAAACTCCTCCCTTGCTACATCTGATGCGGAATAGATGGAAGCACCGTTCTCATTCACCATCAGCACAAGCACGTTCTCCAGCTGTAATCCACGTACAAAGGCTTCTGTCTCACGACCTGCAGTGCCATTACCAATGGCAATTGCTTCAATGTTATGCTTCTCACACAAATCCTTCAGCGCAGCCGCTGCTTTGGCCACGTTGCCCTGACCCGTATGCGGATAGATGGTCGTATTTTCAAGCAGCTTACCTTGTTCATCCAGGCACACCACCTTACAGCCCGTCCTGAAACCAGGGTCGATAGCCATTACGCGCTTTTGCCCCATAGGTGCAGCAAGTAATAGCTGCCTGGCGTTTTCCGCAAATACACGGATGGCTTCCTCATCTGCATGCTCCTTGGAGAAGTTGCGGATTTCCGTTTCCATCGCCGGGCCAAGCAGTCGCTTGTACGAATCTGCGATTGCCAGCTGCACTTGTTTGGCAGCAGGACCTTTACCTTTAATGAACTGCCTTTCCAGAATGCTGATTGCATCATCCTCCGGAGGCATGATATCAAGCTTCAAAAAGCCCTCCTGTGCACCACGGCGAATGGCCAGCACACGATGAGAAGGTGCCGATTTCAAGGGCTCCTCCCATTCGAAATAATCTTTGTATTTGATACCTTCCTCTTCCTTGCCTTTTACAACAGTAGATTTAAAGGTGGCTTTCTGTTTGAAGTATTCGCGCATGGCGGTTCTGGTCTCCGCATGCTCATTGATGATCTCTGCGATGATGTCCCTTGCACCCGCCAAAGCCTCTTCCGTGTTGTTCACACCAAGTTCAGCATTGATGAACTTTCCTGCCTCCAGATCCGGGCTCAGTTGCTGCTGCTCCAGGATGGTTAAAGCCAGGGGCTCCAGGCCCTTCTTACGCGCTTCAGAAGCCCGCGTTTTACGCTTGGGCTTATACGGCAGATAAAGATCTTCTATCTCTGTGATCGTTACGGCAGCATTGATCTGCTGCTCCAGCTCAGGGCTCAACTTATCCAATGCGATTAAAGCTTTCAGGATTGCCTCACGTCGCTTATCCAGCTCACGTAACTGCTGGAACCTGTCGCGGATACCCGCAACCTGAACCTCATCCAGACTGCCCGTCATCTCTTTCCGGTAACGTGAAATAAAAGGAACGGTAGCACCCTCATCTAAAAGGGAAATGGTTGCATTAACCTGTTGCGGCTTCAGTCCAAGCTCCGCAGCAATGATGTTTGAATGTTGACTCATGTCGATTTGTTAAAACATAAAAAAATCCCGTAGCTATTCGCCGACGGGATCTTTTATCTTAGTTCTTTAAGAATACTATTTGTTAATGTACATAACTTCTTTAACTGCTTTGATTACACGCTCTGCGTTAGGCAAGCTTGCAGCAATTAAAGTAGGCGCATATGGAAGCGGTACGTCAGCGCAAGTAATACGCAATACGGGAGCATCCAGGTGGTCAAAAGCATTTTTCTGAACATTGAACGCGATCTCAGAAGAGATAGATGCCAATGGCCATGCTTCTTCAACAATTACCAATCTGTTGGTTTTCTTAACAGAGTTGATGATGGTTGCATAGTCGATCGGACGAACAGTACGTAAGTCGATCACCTCTACATTGATGCCGTCTTTAGTCAATTCCTCAACTGCAGGATTAACGACACGGGTCAACATCTTTCCGAAAGTAACGATCGTTACATCAGAACCTTCTTTTACGATGTTTGCTTTACCAATCTCCAGGTAATACTCTTCCTCAGGAACTGGACCTTTATCACCGTACATCACCTCAGATTCCATGAAGATAACCGGATCCGGATCAAGGATAGCTTGTTTTAACAAGCCTTTTGCCTCATATGGTGTAGATGGAACAACAACCTTTAATCCAGGAGTGTTCGCATACCAGTTTTCAAAGTTTTGGGAGTGCTGTGCACCCAATTGACCAGCGTTACCTGTTGGGCCGCGGAAGACAATTGGAATGGAGAACTGACCACCACTCATGGAAAGCATCTTCGCAGCACTGTTAATGATCTGATCGATCGCTACAAGAGAAAAGTTGAAGGTCATAAACTCAATAACCGGAATCAATCCATTCATTGCAGCACCAATGCCAATACCGGTAAAACCTAGCTCAGCAATCGGCGTGTCAATAACACGTTTATCACCAAACTCATCAAGCATACCTTGACTAACTTTATAAGCACCGTTATATTGCGCAACCTCTTCTCCCATAAGGAAAATGTTTTCGTTCTTACGCATCTCTTCGCTTAAGGCTTCACGCAAGGCTTCTCTAAACTGAATTTCTCTCATTGTTTATTCAAGTATTAACTGGCGCAAATATAACTATTGTAACTTAATTATAAAGTAGTGTTTTAATTACAATTACAGGCGGTTATCCTGCCCAAAATGGATGATATTTCCATTGTTATCCAGTATGGAGAATTGTCGCATACCCCAGGGCATATCATCTAAACGCCCATTCGGATGTACCACACCTTGTGCGTCGTATTCCGCAAACAGCGTATCCACTTCCGTAACCCGGATGTAACAACCGGTGACCTTTGGCACTTCAGGGTCCGTTGTAGCCCAAAGATGAATGGAAATCTCGTCTTTCGAAAAGATCAGATAACCATCCCACTGCGACTCCAGTTTGAAGCCAAGTTTCGAGGTGTAGAATTCGATGGTTTCCTTTGCATCCAGCGATGCAAGAATGGGGATTGCTGTTTTTAACATGACTATATTTTTACATACCACACAGCGTGGTATAGGGTGAATAAGTAAAACTTTCCTCGTTTGTAGTCGGCGTAAAAGGGATCTCGTCGTTGAACAGTTCGCCCAACTTCTCCTGCAGTAAAGTTAGAAACTGCTGCTTTATCGCTTCCAGTCTTTCACCCTCCAGCGGCATCTTGCCTTTTCCCTCCATAAATAACGCGCCCTCTGTGCGTAAGTTACGAATGCTGTACAAATGAGGTTCAACATTCGCATGGCGATTAGCCTGCTCAAAAACGTGCGTATAGAACAGCGTTTGGATCAATGCCTTATTCTGCTTTTTACCATTGGTTTCAAACACTTCTTCAAGTGTATTAAAGCGCAGATCATCACTACCGGTTTTATAATCCACGATGCGGATCATGCCATTCTTCTCGTCAATGCGGTCTATAATGCCATGGAGGCGGATGGTTTTCTCCTCCCCTTTCACCTTAAACTTAAAGCTGATCTCATCCTTTTTCTCCAGACCCAGCAATCTAAAAGGCGCATGTGCTTCATCCTGATCCAGCACAATATTCGCATAAGCAGCAACAATGGCAAGTACAACTTTTTGCATGCCATTATGCTCAACTTCATGCTTATCATCATTGAAGACAATCTTCGAATAAGCCCGTTCACATAGGCTGTTCATCTCTCTCCGCTTGTCACTGATCCGCTCTTTAGTCATCATAGCATCCGTTTTAAGCAGATCCCGGTANNCCGATCACATTGGCTTCCACATTTTCCACCACGTCTTTAGGTTCTTCAATCTTGGCTACATAGCGGTAGAAAAACTGCAGCGGACAAGTCACGTAAGTGGTCAATGCACTAGCCGACAACCGGTTTTCACCAGATAAATATCTATTCAAAAGTCCCATAACTTCAGGGTCTTTTTTAATCATTACCGGCATTCTGGTCTCGGTAGCAACATCCTGCTGATGTATGAAGTAGTTGAACTGATAACCACTTTCATATTCCAGCTGCCGCAAGAACCTGCTCGGCTCACCGGTATTGCTTTCATCCGTTTGCACGTTATAAACCAGACTGATCTTCTCCGCTCTTTGCAGTAGTCGATAAAACATGTATGCAGAGATGGCATCCAGGTTTTCAATTACCGGCAAACCATGCGCACGGCGGATGCTGTCGGGAATAAAGCTCGTTGCAATGCTGGTCTGCGGCAAGATGCCCTCATTTACCCCAAGCACATAGATGTGTTCAAAGTCAAGGTTTCTGCTTTCCAGCAAACCCATCACCTGAATACCTTCAAGCGGTTCTCCACTCAGCGGCACTGAAATACCCTGCACTGCTTTCTGGATCAACGATAATACAAACTGCAGTGAAAAACCCTCCCTTGATATCTGCAGATGCTCGGTGAGTGTATCATGAAGTCTGTTCAGCTCTTTCAGCGTGGCAATAAACAAATCCGCTTCCGTCTGCTTCAATGTCTTTTGTGCAAGCTGCAGCTCCAGAATATACTTGATCACCGTTTGAAAAGCC
This sequence comes from Pedobacter sp. UBA2067, assembly GCA_002333205.1. Classification (GTDB taxonomy): domain Bacteria; phylum Bacteroidota; class Bacteroidia; order Sphingobacteriales; family Sphingobacteriaceae; genus Pedobacter. The sequence continues at coordinate 9,560 of DDAD01000123.1, read as the reverse complement.
AGTGTTGCATCTTCCACCCTTTTCACCGGATTGAAGAACAGCGCCAGCAAACCCTTCTGCCCGATCAGCCTGGAAACCGGCACCTCCACCAGCTGCTCCAGAATCAGCTTATCCATGATCTTATTCCTGCTGCGTTCAGAAGCGCCAGTCAGCGGATGCGAAAGGAAAGCTTCCACTTCCTTGAAGTTCACCGTATCCTTTTTCCCTTCTATCATTTGCGCCTGCACACAAAGCCAGAGATCTGCCAGCCCATAAACCGAAGAAGCTGCCAGCGGATAACCCATGGTCACGTTCAGGTCTACCTTATGGTTCTTCTGCCCATCATGGTACTGTGTCGGAATGGTCTGCAGCACCGGCAGTAACAACGTTTCATCTGCCAAAATCAACGCTACTTGCCCCGCATGCTGCGCATCTTTCAACAGCGGATAGTCCTGCTGCAAGGTCTCATGCAGCACTTTCGCTTCCGCAGCATGACCCTGCGTTTGGTACACGTTCACCGTCTTGTCACTAGTTTTCAAAAAGGAACGCTCCTGCGGGAAGGCATTTAACAAGCCATTCCGCTCCAGGTTCTTTCGAAGGAACAAGCCTGCTTCCTGTGACTTATCCTTCATGTAGTACGTATCCGTATCAAAGTAAAACACGGCTTTGCCCTGTTCCTGTAATCTCCTGAACACTACTGTTTCCGCCTGACTCAAAGCATTAAAACCAACAAACACCAGTTTACCAGCATCAAACGCATCGGTAAACTCCGGCTTTGCAGGTCTGCCTTCAGCCAATTGACGATACACCTGCCCAATGGTGATCATACCCTGCTCCCGAAGTTCCGCATGAAACTCATCATAAAGCGTCGGCATCCTACGCCACATCCGGATAAATTGCTCCTGCTGTTTCTTCTGCTTACCTTCATAATACGAGCTCCAAAAGCTCCGAAGAAACTCCTGCTGCTCTGGCGTCAGGTAATCAAACTGCAGGTCTATCTCTGCAATATCTTCCAACTCCTGGAACAGCTTCACGGCATCCACCAGATCATTGTCGATCTGCGCAAAATCACTCAAGATGATGCGGGCAATGGGATAAAACTTAGCAGGCTCCATCGGGTGCCCACCTTCAGCGATCACCAGTCTATTGTACACNNTTGTACACCTTAAACAAGGTGAAAAACTGCGTAAATGCATCTGCAAGGTTTAAGCCGGCAGACAATGCAAAAAACTCCTGTATGGTATAAAAAGCAGGACTCCAAAAAGGCTTTTGAATGATATCCGCCAGGTGCTTCTGCAAATAAGCCACCGGACGTTTATTGTTAAATACAATTGCAGAATGCTGTAGTTGGTCCCCCAGTTCCGATACTAAATGTTCCGCAACTTCTCTTAAAAATGCCTTCATACCTGTTTTAATTTGCCAGTTACAGCGTAAAACAAATACGCTTGCACGTTTTTATAGCCCATATCCAACAGCAGATCACGGTAATGCGTCACCTGTTCAATATGTTTATCACTCTGCTCCATTGTAAATTTATAATCAATTATGGTAAGCCCCTTTTCATTGATCAACACCCTGTCCGGGCGATAACTCTTGCCATTACGATCAATGATGGTCTGCTCCGTTAAACTTTGTGTACTGTTCGCCAGCAATGCCTGCAATTCCTGATTTCTCAAAACCGCTTTTGCCTGTACTTTCAATTGCGGCAGCTCTTCTGCCTTGAAGTTGCCTGCAGCAAGCATACCGCCGAGCACCGCATTCAATTCCGCCAGGGTATTTGCATTCGCCAGCACATCGTGCAGAATACTGCCGATGCGGCCAGCGGTATTGCCCGTCAGTATATCGAAATCCCGGCGTTTTAGATCTGCGTCGAAGACCTGGCTTAGCCTGTCGGATGTTGGATAAACCTTCAAATGGATTGCCGGTTTAAGCATCTCCGCTTCATCCTTGGAATCAACCACTTCATCCAGCACATAACTACCCTCCGGTGAGAGGTCAAACTCCAGCACCTTGATCAGCAGGTCACCAATATTGGTAATGGAGTCGGTCTTTTTACCCATGGTGCTGATGTACAAATATTCTTTGCTGCGGGTTGTGGCCACATAAAGCATATTCAGCGCATCCATGTTATTAAACAGCAACTCCTCAAAGTAAGGTTTCGCTACGCTGGAATTACCCAGCTCCTTGCTGTACTTAAGTGGGATGCTTTGCAGATGGTGGTAAGGTGTACCTTCGGCGGGCACCCAGAAGATACTGTTCGTTTTTCCATTGATGTCCCAATTGCAGAATGGCAGCAATACAGCTTTAAACGCCAGCCCCTTTGCCTTATGGATCGTTACCACTTGTACCGCATCGGCGTTTTCTGAAGAAGGCAAAGTCTTCCTTGCACCCTCCTCATTCCAGTACCTTAAAAAGGCCGTTATGCCGCGTTCCCCCTGCCGGGTGAAGTTTCCGCAGAGATCTCTAAATGCAAATAAATAAGGCAAATGCCCTTCAAGTTGATCAAGCCCATAAGCCCGCATAATGCGCTCAATGAGCTCTGGCAAGGGTTGCTGTATCCAGCTTTGCCAGTTCAGGCATAAATCAGCTGGCAAAACTGCGGTAAGCTGATCCAGCGTCTTAAACTTTAGTGCAAAATAGTGTGAAGTTTCCACTTGTCGTCCTTGCAGGCGGGCATAAAGACTGATGCAGTTCGCCTTGTACAGACCTGTGTTTGATGGAAGTCCTGCCAGTACATTCAGCGTGTTCAGGAGTAGCTTTATGGAGCTGTTGTTCGCCAGCAGCAGTGCTTCCCCGGAAATTACGGGGATACCATTTTCCAGCAGCGCCTTTACCGCAGCTACTGCCTCAGCATTCTTCCTTACCAGCACGCAAATATCGCGTAGCTTGTACTGTCTTTCTTCCAGCAGCATCTTTACTTCAGTCAGCATCTGGCTGATGGCTTCCTGTGTATAGTTATTCTTTGTCACCGGATTACCCAGCGCATCATTTTTGATCACCTGGAACTTGATTGTTCCACCTTTTAAAGTTCGTGGCGTAAGCTTCTGTGCCGAGCCGGAATATACATCCGTAACAATACGGTCGAAACCCTGCTGTTGCCACCAGTCTGGCAGATCCGCATTCGCTTCCTGACAGTCTATGGTATTGTTTAGCTGCCGTTGCAGCACCTCCGGCAGGTCTTTGAACAGCCTATTGTTAAAATTTATGATGTTCTCCGTACTACGGTAGTTCTCTTCCAAGCTGTCGTCCATCACATTGTGTGCACCTAGCTCCAGTTTTGCCTGTTGATGCAGGATGTTCCAGTCGCCATTGCGCCAGCGGTAAATGGACTGTTTGGTATCCCCAACAATCAGGTGGTCAATCAAGGTATTGCTCGGAGAAGCAACGGCGTTACTCAACAGCGATTTAAAACTACCCCACTGGTTGGATGAAGTGTCCTGGAATTCATCGAACAGGAAGTTCTTATACCGGCCACCCATCTTCTCCCAGATGAAGGAAGGGTTATCGCCTGCATCATCGGTTATGCCTTTGAGCAGGTTTTGTGCGTCGCTAATCAGCAGGTTTTTACTTTCATCACGATAGCTTTTCAGCAGTGCCGCCATCTCCTGCATGAGTCGCAGGTAATACAGATTCTTGTTGAAACTCTGTGAAAGCACATAGTCTGCTAATCCGGCTGCATATTCTTCTTGCAGTTGCTTCAGCAAGGGATTTAGCTGATCATACAACTCATGACTAAGGCCTTTCTGAAACCATTGTTCCGGGTCGTCGATCAGCTTTCCAAGGTTACTTACCTTGCTGAAATCCCCTTCTGCGACGCGTTTCAGGTTAAACAATGGCGAACGTGATTTGCCTTTCAGCATGTTTGGATCCACATCCAGCACATTGAAAAGCTCCCATCCATCCTTGGCGAGCTGCAGCACCGAATCTTCAAACTGCCGGATGTTTTCGCGGGTGAGGGTCTGATAATCTTTAAATAGCTCATCAAGATCAACAACTTCAGAGAGTGCATCAATAGCCTGTTCAAAGGGCTGGTAACGCTCCTTGAAGATCTCGCTACTAAGATCCAGCAACTCCCGCCGATAGTTCCAACTCGTATTATTATTTATGCGTTCCAGCGCCAGATCGATGATCCACTGCAGTAATTGTGGCTGCGTATCTAGTGCCTTGTCCAGTCTGTCGGCAAGTTCATTTTTTACTTTATCGTAGTTCATCTCCAGCGCGTAGCCAGAATCCAGTCCGAGTTCAAATGCGAAGCCGCGGATCACCTTCTGTACGAAGCCGTCTATGGTGCTTACCGAGAACCGGCTGTAATCGTGCAGAATCTTGCGGTATATGATGTCTGCGCTTTCACGAAGGCTGTGCGGATTCAAATTTGGATGTGCTTTCAGTACCAGTTCCCGGTAGGCCTGAATTTTACCGGAACTATCGCCAGTAGCCAGACCTTGTAGCACCTCCAAAATCCGGGTTTTCATCTCCTCCGTGGCTTTGTTGGTAAAAGTTACAGCGAGTATCTCCCGGTATTTCGTTTCAGCGCTGAAGAGTAAGGTGAGGTAATGTACCGTCAGGCTAAAGGTCTTGCCAGACCCGGCCGAAGCCTGAAGTATTTTTATGGGTTGAAGCATATGCAAAGAAAAACCTAAATTATGGAATATAAGTTTTTATACCGCCTTTTCAGAGATTTGCCTTTAATCTTGGATCGAACATGAATTTAGAGATCTTCACAATTTTAATTTTAGAAAAAGCTACGTGCTCTGGGTTTAATAGGAAGTTATACTCAAGGTCAATGATTGCAGAGGGAACCTTCAAAATAGCAGATTTGCCCTCACGAACCCATTTATCTCCAAGTTCCTGTGTTATGGAATAGTTTATAGCTTGCGTCCACTGTGGATTTAATTGCTGAAGTTCTTCAATGGTGATCTCATTGATATTCACCGAATCTTCTATGTTGATAATGCTTACGGAAAAGTCACCTGCAGAAATTGAGGCACCATTTTTATGAACAAGAGTCTCAAGGCAAGACAGGGCAAGGCTTCCACCTGTATATAAAACCCTGATACCAGCTGAATTCCAACGTGCAGCTATACCTGGAGAATTTAAAGAATCTGCATATTTAGTTTGAGTGATTCTGTAAACCAACATCCCTTAAACCGTAATGCCGTAATCGATTCTGATTAACTCATCCATGACCATGTTGATACCTGTAATTGTATCTAGTAAATCAACTGGGCTAGCAGTAAGCGCAATACTTTCGTGAGACATCCAACTCTTAAACTCCTCAAGTGAGCCAAATGTATCCATTCCCTTGTCAAAAAGCTGAAAGAGCTGAAGAATATGCTCGCTAAGACCTGTGTTGAGTTCTGTTCCGGCCTTTGTATGCTTCCTTAATGTCGGCTCTGTAAGATCTAGAATACTTGCGACGGTGGCTTGAGTAGCTCCTGTAATTTCAATTAAGTCGCTAATTGCATGCGCCTCAAGTCCTTTTTTGATTGTAGTCAGTTTTATCACTGGTGATTTAAATGTTTCCCTATATGAATTCAATAAACTAACTGCCCGGCTTGTACTTCGATATGGGACTTCAACTTCAGATAAATGATTAGAATGACTCTTTGATGTGCCTCCCTGCTTAGTAATCCTTTTAGGAGAACCTACCTTCACATCTTCTTTCTTGTGAGTTGTTTTTTCTAAGGTGGATAGTCTCTTTTTTGCAGCCATATTTAAATATAAATATTTACTATTATTAACGAAAGTTTTTTCTAAATGTTTTAAAAAAGAACTGCTCAACAGTCACTTCCGTACTTTCAAAAACAAACATAACCACAAATTTTCACCTATTCCTGCAACTAATCTTTCACTTGCTTCGTCATACTTAAAAACATGATGATGAAAACGTTTACTTCAAAACTCCCACTTCTCCTGATTCTTGCAATTTCAATGATCAGCCTTACAACACTCGCACAAGACAAATCCAAAAGGATCGGCAATAAACCACGCACCGGAACCAGCAACACCAGTTTCGCCGTGAATAAGGGTCACCAAATAGGCATTAAAATGAATGCTGGTCGCAAAAATGTTCAGTTATTAAGCCTGGACTTTGGCGTCGAGAACAACAAACAAGCGCCCATAGACATCAAGGTTAACGTGTATGAGTTCAAAAAGGAACAACCAACGGAGAACCTGGCTAAAGACCCAATTCTAGCTAAAATCCCTGCTGGGAAGAGCCGCATGAACATAGATCTTGCTAAATATGACATTCAAGCCAAAGGCGATATCCTGGTAGCCATCGAGTTCCTGGAAACAAAACCAGGAAATAACCCGATATTTTCAATTGGCTTATTCAACGGAGGTACTTACCGGTACCAAGGCACGGAGTGGAAGAAAATGCCAGTGGCAGGAGTAGACTTTAACGTCATGGTGAAAAAGCTGTAACTTGAACAATGACTATAACTTCATTGTTCATTAACCTAAACGAAGCTCATGAAAACAGAACTCCAAAAGATGCTCAATGGTGAGCTATATGATGCCAGTGATGCAACGCTGGTGGAAATGCGCGATCGCGCAAGAAGCCTGCTGGCACAATACAACCAGCAAATGGGGCGACCCTTGGAGGCACGCAACCACACGTTGAAGCAACTCTTAGGCTCCTGCAGTACCATAGACATTCAGCCACCATTCTTCTGCGACTACGGCACGCATATCACTGCTGGTGAAAACTTCTTCATGAACTTCAACTGCGTAATCCTGGACTGTGCTCAGGTAACGATAGGCAAAAACGTCATGTGCGGACCCTATGTACAGATCTATACCGCTTATCATCCAATAGCAGCTGAAGAGCGGATCAAAGGCCCTGAACTGGCTTCACCTATTACCATCGGCGACAATGTCTGGATTGGCGGAGGTGCCATCATCTGCCCTGGTGTAACAATTGGCAACAACACCACGATTGGTGCAGGTAGTGTGGTGACTAAAGATGTGCCAGACAATGTTTTTGCTGCGGGTAATCCCTGCCGGGTCATCAGGCAGATTAACCCTGATCAAACGAAGTTCGTTTAAGACCTTAAGCCTCAACCTACCGCGTCAATAAACCACAAAATAAATTTACTCTATAGAAACACTCGGCTTTATTATTGTATTTACCTTTGATTATTAACTAAACCAACAAAAAACCATGAAGCAATTCACCTTGCTTCATCAATAAAATCAAATTGAAGTACATGAAAAAACTAATCTTTTCCCTGGCCCTTGCATCCGTATTCTCCATCAGCGCATTTGCGCAGAATGCACCTGCACCTGCTAAGGAAGCTCCAAAAAAAGAAGCCGTAACCATCTATAATCCGCAGGCAAATGCACAAGCAGACATCGATGCTGCCGTTGCAAAAGCTGCAAAATCAGACAAAAATGTATTGGTGCAAGTAGGTGGCAACTGGTGCATTTGGTGCATCCGATTCCACGACCTTGTAAATAAAACCCCTGAACTAAATAAATACCTTAACGATAACTTCGAATGGGTTCTGGTAAATTATAGTCCTGAAGTTAAAAATACCGAGGTGTTAACCAAGCTAGGAAACCCTGGCCGTTTTGGATATCCAGTATTCGTGGTATTGAACAGTAAAGGTGAAGTACTGCATATTCAGGATTCCGGTTACCTGGAAAGAGACGCAGAAGAGACCAAGGCTGAAGGTCCTGGTCACAGCGTCAAAAAAATTCAGGGATTTTTAAAGAACTGGACCACTGCAGCTGTTAAAGCACCTGCTAAATCCTAAGGAACAATTTCAGATCATACAAAAGAGGCCTGCGCGATAACTGCAGGCCTCTTTTTTTATAGTAGGATTAACAAAGCATGCTATTCCCCATCCCCGTATTTGAAGAAGGTGTTTACAGAAACTGGTAGCTTTCCTGTTGTTTCAAAAGCATGACTAAATACCGAAGCCGCTGCTTTCTGCATGAAATCTTCTTTCTGGTAGGCGATAAGCAGTCCTTTGCTGTTCTCCAGTCCAGACCAGCTGGCTAAATTGTATGGGTTAGCAAATACTGCAAAAGCGGTGTTCCTTTTCGTTAAATCTTTCATGAACATTTTTAAGTCTGCACTTAAGGGCATACCATTGCCTGGACGGATACGGGTATCATGAATACCTACAATGATCTGATCAAACATCCCAAGTTCACGCACTACCTTGGCAATTGCATTCGCATTTGCATTTTTGTCCAAGGTGAACATCACTGCATTTGAATACGTGGTAGCCAAACTTCTTTGGAAAGTTGTAACATTCGGCGTACCAATACTGATCACTGCCGTACGTTTCTGTTTATCGAAAGTTTTGATGAACTGCTTACCTCTTAACATGGTCATCGAAGCATTTGCAAGTTCCTGTACCAAGGCATGACTTTCCGGGCGGTTCACTTCTGCACCCACATTTTCAAGGTTCAGTGATGGTTCAACATTCAAGCCTGCATAATACTTTGCTGTGAGGATCTTTTTTACACTCTCGTCAATTCTGTCCATGCTGATCCTGCCGGATTTTACAGCCTGACGAACGAGTCTGNNGCGGGTATCTTCTGATAGCTCCAGAATATCGTTACCAGCCTCAATCGCTCTGATGTCGGCCTCACCTTCTCTAAAGAACTTCACCACACCTTTCATCTCCATTGCATCAGAGATAATGATACCTTTAAAGCCCAGTTCTTCCTTCAATAATCCGGTAACGATGGGTTTAGATAATGTGGACGGCAAGTTTGGTGTATTATCCAATGAAGGGATGTTCATGTGTGCAATCATTACACCTGAAGCACCTTTGGAGATCAGGTGTTTAAAAGGATATAGTTCCAGACTATCCAGACGTTCTTTGGTGAACTTAAGCTGCGGAAGGTCGTGGTGCGAGTCTACATCAGTATCGCCATGGCCAGGAAAATGTTTAAGGCTCACCAATAAACCACCATCCTGCATACCGCGCATATAAGCTTCCGACTTTGCAGCCACATTGTATTTGTTTTCTCCAAAAGAGCGGTAGTTGATCACCGGATTACCCGCGTTGTTGTTTACATCAACATCAGGCGCCAGGTTCATGTGCATGCCAATTCTCTTGAAATCTTTGGCAACCTCTAGTCCCATTTTGTAGATCAGGCTGGTATCCTGAACTGCACCCAGGGCCATTTGGTACGGATAAGAAACGGTACTATCCAGGCGCATGCCTAAACCCCACTCGCCATCCAGCGTCACCAATAATGGTGTGCGGGCTTTCTTTTGGTAAGTGCTGGTTAAATTCGCCTGACGACCAGGACCTCCCTGAAAGAAAACCAATCCGCCAACTCTTGCACGGCGAATAAACTTCCCAACAGAATCCTCATAGTTTTTATTAGCATTGGTTAATGCCCGGATGAAGAACATCTGCGCGATCTTATCACGCTTACTCATTTTATTAAAAACGGAATCTACCCATGCATTGGGTTCAGCCAGGGTTTGTAAATAAGATTTTTGTTGTGCCTTAACCTGGGTTGCGGCACCAAAAAAGAGCATTGATAGTACTGCGTATCTCTTAAAGTTCATTACAGGGTTTAAAATAAGCTGCTAAATTATGAAAAGCAGG
>DDAD01000122.1:49659-56875 GCA_002333205.1 Pedobacter sp. UBA2067 | reverse complement strand
TGGCAATGACCTTTCCCTAAATCTGACAGGAAACTTCTCCCTATACAGAAATAAGGTTACCTACTTACCGAAAGAAGTATTAGCCTCATACCCTGGAAACGGAACGGACAAGACGATTTTAGGAAGAGCGGTAAATTCCTACTTCGGCTATGTGGCAGATGGCCTGTTTACATCCCAGGCCGAAGTTGAGGCCGCCGCGGAGCAGCCAGGAAAGGGCTTAGGCAGGATAAAATATAGAGATCTAAATGGTGATGGCATAATCAACGATCAGGATCGGGATTTTATTGGTAGTAACAGTCCCCGGTATGCTGCAGGACTCAACGTGTCCTTGACTTATAAAAACTTCGATTTCAGCTTTTTCCTGCAAGGTCTAAATGTGAACGTCGTGAATGATTTTAAAACATACACTGATTTCTCATCGCTATGGACAGGCACAAACTGGGGTTCCAGAACATTGGATGCCTGGTCGCCGACCAATACGGGTTCGGGTATACCGGCACTTACCTTAGTGGACAGGAACAATGAAGGCAGATTCTCCACCTACTTCATTGAGAACGGTTCTTACCTGAAGCTTAGAAATCTTCAAATTGGTTACAACTTCAAAAAAGCATTCAACATGAAAATTCAAAATGCCAGGATGTTTGTACAGGGAAGTAATCTTTTTACCATTAAGAGCAAGTCCTTTACTGGTCCTGACCCAGAAATTCCCAACTATGGATTTCCAGTGCCTGTCGTAGGCACAATCGGTATAAATGTTACGCTATAAATAAATCTGATAACATGAAAAATTTAAAATATATATTCTTGATAATGTTCACCGTGCTTATTTCCTGCAAGAAAGCACTGGATGAACCTGCACAGGGTGTTGTGTCCTCGGAGGATCTTGGGACACCCGAAAATATTGATAAGATGGTGATAGCTGCCTATTCAGCTTTAGGAAATGATCATTATACATCACCTTACTCCAGTATGTGGCCATATGGGAGTGTAAGGGGTGGCGATACGTACAAAGGTGGGGACGGCCCCGGCGATTTGTCGGAGTTTCACCTTTTCGAGACCTTTTCATTGAATCGCGTAGATAATCCACTGCTAGATCAAGTATGGTTCAGGCTGTACGTTGGCATTGGCAGAGCGAATGATGCGCTAAGACGTGTGAATGAAATCGCTGATGCGGATTATCCTAAAAAGGCGGAACGCCAGGCAGAACTTCGATTCTTGCGTGGGCACTTTTACTTCCTGGCTAAAATTCTGTTTAAGTATGTTCCCTATTTGGATGAGAACATGGATAAAACCACGTATAATACCATTTCCAATAGAGCAATATCGGATGCAGAACTCTGGGCTAAAATCACCGACGATTTTAGAGCCGCTGCAAATGCGTTACCAGATAATCAGCCAGAACTAGGCAGGGTAAGCAAGTTTGCGGCTAAAGCATATCTGGCAAAAGTGTTATTGTATCAGGCCTATGAACAAGGTGAAGACCATCAGGTTACCGCCATTAACGCTTCTAAATTAGAGGAGGTAAATGCGCTTGCCGATGAGATCATTGCTTCAGGGAAATATAGCCTGACAACGGACTTTGCAAACAACTTCCTGGCTTCCACGCAAAATGGCCCGGAGTCTATCTTTGCAATCCAGTATTCAAAAGATGATGGAACACCGAAAGGCCGACTTGATTATAGCCATGCCCTTAATTATCCAATGAATCAGGAATACGGTTGCTGTGGCTTCAATGTACCTAGTCATGATTTAATCAATGCTTACAAGACTGACCAGAATGGATTGCCGCAGTTTACAACGTATAACAATACCGATGTCGCAGCAACGCTGGACTTCAAATCGGAGACATTTGATCCGAGATTGGATCATACGGTAGCAAAACCTGGAGCACCATATAAATACAAAAGCAACTTTATCTATCAGCGTTCCTGGTCCAGAGCACCTGCAATTTACGATGCATTTGCGAGCATGAAGGAAACGGTACTGCCAGATGATCCTTCTTTTCAAAAAGTTCCGCCATTCATTGGCAGTTCTAAAAATTGGGAAATCATTCGTTTTGCTGATGTGTTGCTTTGGAAAGCTGAGGCGCTGATCGAACTAAACAGATCCCTTGAAGCTGTGCCGCTGATTAATCAAATTCGCGCAAGGGCAAATAACAGCCGAAACTTACTTAAGATGGCCGATGGAAGCGCTGTATCGAACTATAATGTTCAATTGTATCAGCCAGGGGTAAACAGCAACTGGACACAAGCATATGCAAGGCAAGCATTGCGATTTGAACGCAGGCTCGAGTTCGCAACAGAAGGCTATCACTTCTTTGATCTTGTAAGATGGGGCATTGCTGCAGAAACCATGAATGCTTATTTTACCACGGAAAAGCGGCGGGTAGCCCATTTGAACGATGCACGTTTTACGAAGGGCCGTGACGAGTATTTTCCAATTCCACTGAATCAAATCAACTTTAGCGCTGGTCTCTATAAACAAAATAATGGCTGGTAATACAGCTAATACGAATTTAACAATACAATTATGAGAAAACTATTTAGCTTCATTGTACTTTTCTGTATGGCTTTGAGTATCAGTACTTCTGCGCAGCAGACCTTCAAAGCGCAACATCGACCACAGTTCCATTTTTCTCCTCCAGAAAATTGGATGAATGATCCTAATGGCATGGTTTACCATAAGGGGGTGTACCACTTTTTTTACCAATATTTCCCGAACGGCAGCACTTGGGGACCAATGCACTGGGGGCATGCGGTGAGCAAAGATCTTGTGAAATGGGAAAATAAGCCTACAGCATTGTTTCCCGACAGTTTGGGATACATCTTTTCTGGAAGTNNTAATACTGCTGGATTCGCAAAGGCGGGGCAAACAGCCTTAGTGGCAATTTTTACACACCACAATGCTAAACTGGAGCAGGAGAAAGCAAACAACTACCAGAATCAGAGTCTTGCCTATAGTTTGGATGATGGCGAAACCTGGACTAAATATGAGGGTAATCCTGTCCTGAAAAACCCCGGTATTGTGGATTTCCGTGATCCAAAGGTGATGTGGTATGAGCCGCAAAAGAAATGGATCATGACTTTGGCGACCAAAGATCGTATAACTTTTTACAGCTCGCCGGACTTGAAGGAATGGAACAAAGAGAGTGAATTTGGTGCAGAGATCGGTGCTCATGGTGGCGTCTGGGAGTGCCCCGATCTATTTCCGATTATGCATGAGGGTAAACAAGTGTGGGTACTTTTAGTCAGCATCAACCCAGGCGGGCCAAATGGTGGCTCGGCTACTCAATATTTCACCGGATCTTTTGATGGTAAAACCTTTGTTCCCGAAGTGGAAAAGACTAAGTTCATCGATTATGGTACAGACAATTATGCTGGTGTTACCTGGTCAAATACAGGAGCACGAAAAGTCTTTATTGGTTGGATGAACAACTGGCAATACGCTAATGTTGTGCCTACAAACGGCTGGCGCGGCGCGGCGACAATCCCAAGAGAACTGAGCCTTGAGGAAGTTGATGGTGAACATTTCATTAGCTCAGTGCCTGTTAAGGAACTAGAAGCCATCCAAAAAGTTATTTATAAAAAATCGTCCCTTGCGCTTTCAAAGGAACTTAACCTAAGTAAGCATATCCAGAATGCAAATGGTCAGTTTAAGTTAGATATGACCTTAGATGCAAGCAATGACTTCCAAGTTCTTTTGAGTAATAAGGTCGGTCAGGAACTCATCATCGGGTATGATCAAGAAAAAAGGAGCTATTATATTGATAGGACAAAGGCCGGCAAGTCAGATTTCGAGGCTGGCTTTGCTAAAAAGCACACCGCTCCAAGAATTAGCAAGAGCAAGGAAATCAAGCTAAGTTTAGTTGCAGATGTTGCATCAGTAGAACTCTTTGCTGATGACGGATTAACCGTGATGACCGATGTGTTTTTCCCAGATGAAATCATGAATGATCTTAAAGTGCTAAGTCCTAAAACAAGGTCGCTTAAGGATGTGCGTATAATGGCTATCCAGTCGATTCATCAATCGTTGTGATTTTTTTTATACTTCAGGAATGCTAACTTGCCTCCACAAAATTGTACAAAATGGCAACTTCAAAGATTACTTATAACGGTGGCTTAAGAACCACTTCCGTTCACTTACAGTCGGGCACGGAAATCATCACCGATGCGCCGGTAGATAACAAAGGGAAAGGGGAGGCTTTTTCACCAACAGATTTGCTGGCGACTTCTTTAGGCAACTGCATGTTAACCATCATTGGTATTGCTGCCGGCGAACATGGTTTCAACATTGATGGCACCACCTGCGAGATCACCAAGATCATGGCTAAAGAAGGACCACGACGAGTGGCAGAGATTGTTGTAAATTTTCAATTTCCGGAGAATGACTACTCTGATAAAGTGAAAACCATCATTGAACGCGCTGCACATACATGTCCGGTTGCATATAGCATACACCCGGACATTACAAAAACGGTAACTTTTAACTATTAATCACTTCAGCGACTTCATCCGCGGAGATGTCCCCATGGGAAGCATCCAGGATGCAGTCGCCGTTTTTGATCAACAGGATCTGAGGTGATTCATGGTGTACCTGGAAGGTTTCTGCAATATGCGCGGAAACCGGGCGGTAAGCAATCAGGTCCAGGAAATGAAGGGAAACATCCGAAGGGATCACATCCCAGTCCATTTCAAATCTCCGCTTTGCCATCGCACTAACCGGGCAACGTGTACTGTGTTTAAAAATGAGGCTATAGCCTTCCTTCGCTTTGATATCCTCAATCTGAGCAATATCCGTTAATATATTCCACTGCATCTATAAACGTTTTTAATTTAAAATGGAAAGAGGTTTATCCTCTTCTTTTTTTGCCTTCCTTATAGGAGCTGTAGGCTGGGCATATCTTATTTGAACATGCCTGTAACATGGCGGTTGCAAAAAACACGCCAAGCAAGAGGGTTGCAATTTTCTTCATTAGGAGATGATTAATATTTTATAAACGTTAAAACCTACAGCGTAGCAGCCATGTGTGCCATTTTAATGGCTGTAATAGCAGCTTCGTCGCCTTTATTACCATGTTTACCGCCTGCACGGTCAATAGCTTGCTGCTGGTCATCTGTAGTCAGCACACCAAAGATTACAGGTTTAGCATGTTTTATGCCAACTTGCGTTACGCCATTCGCAACAGCATCGCAGATGAAATCAAAATGGCGGGTTTCACCCTGAATCACACAGCCCAGGCAGATCACCGCATCAAGTTCTGGATGTTTGTTCAACAGGATCTCTGCAGCGCCGCTCAGTTCAAAGCTTCCGGGAACAGCCACTGAAAGGATATGCTCTTCTTTCGCGCCATAGGCAAGCAGTTTTTCCAATGCACCATTGTACAGGCTGCCGGTGATTTCTGCATTCCATTCTGCAACAGCAATAGCAAATTTATAAGGACTGGCATCGGGCACAGTAGTGTGGGAGAAGTCTGACAGGTTTTTTAATTGTGTAGCCATGGGATAAAGATAAGTATTGCCTATAAAAAAAGGCTAGCATCTTCATGCTAACCTTCAATATTGTGGGTTAAGTACGTTTATTTTACTTGTGCATGAGCACGTGCGATGTAAGAATCGATCACTGCAGCTTCCTCACTTGCAGGATATTCAGTTTTGATCTTGGTGTAAGCATCTTCAGCAGCTTTGAAATCTTTCAATTGCTCCTGCACCAATCCAAGCTTTTTAAGGAACATTGGAGAAGTGAAGTTGTTGCCAGTTTTTTCAGCGGCTTTTTTGTAGTAAGTAGCAGCTTGTTTGTAGTCTTTCAACTCACTGTAAGCGTCACCCAGTAAGCCCAAAGCCAATGGATCTGCAACCGGGCTGCCAGTTTCTGCATATTTACCCAAAGCTTCCGTTGCCTTTTTGTATTCACCTTTACGTAAATAGATACCACCTAGGTAAAGGTTTGCAAGGTTGGCAGATTTTGTGTTTTCGTACTCATCAGCAATTTTTTCAAAGCCCGGGTAACCTGAATCACCTTTGATCGCTTTGTTTGCCAGTGAATCTACACCGATATACTGCTCTGCCTTGTACATTTTTGCAGAAGCCTCTTCAGCCCGATTTTTCAAGTATACATTCTGATACCAGATGTAGATTGCAATTAGAACAACTACGGCACCAGCAATGAACAACAAGCTTTTAGAGTTTTCTATAAAAAATGATCCTTTTTTAACCTGAGGATTTATTTCGTTTTGTGTTGTAGACATTTTAGTTTATAAAAAATTAAGGATTGCAAAAATACATTTTTCGATTAAAGTATCAACCCTTTTGCGGTATTTACACAAACTTTAACCATCTGAAACTGAACTATCCACAAAATAGTTTTGAAAAGTATCGAATTCCCGGACCAAAAACCATAATGATAATTTAAGAACGGCAATAAAATCTTATTGGTAACTTTGAACAATCTATGTGGTTAAAAAACATTACCCTCCTGAACTTCAAAAATTATCCGGATGCAGCAGTTAGTTTTTCAAAGACCGTTAATGCGTTTGTCGGTAATAATGGCGCCGGTAAAACCAATCTGCTGGATGCCATACATTATCTCTGTCTTTGCAAGAGTTACTTCAACCCCATAGATACCCAACAGATCAAAACCGGGCAGGATCTTTTTATGATCCAGGGCGACTTCGATCTCAAAGATAAAAATGAGAAGATCAGTTGTGGCGTAAAGCGGAACCAGAAAAAGCAATTCAAGCGCAACAAAAAGGAGTACGNNTCTCGCCATACGACTCCAGCATCATCATGGAGGGCAGTGAAGAGCGGCGCAGGTTCATGGACAATGTCATCTCACAAACCAATGCCCAATATCTTGATGAGCTGATCAGCTACAATAAGCAATTGCAAAGTCGTAATGCTTTCCTGAAGCAAGTAGCCGCCACCAGACGCTTTGACCCATCCTTGCTGGAGATCTATGATGAGCAGCTCGCCTTCTCGGGGAAAAAGATTTTTGAAAAGCGTAAGGAGTTCATGCTCGACTTCATTCCGCTATTCAATCAGCATTACCACTACCTTACGAATGATCAGGAACAGGTGCGGCTGGAGTATGCCTCTCAACTTAATGAAACACCATTTGAAGAATTGCTGCTACAGTCTATAGAGAAGGATAAGGTGCTGGAACGTACCACCACAGGGATCCATAAAGACGACCTGCTGTTCACCATTACGGACATGCCGCT
>DDAD01000122.1:0-49594 GCA_002333205.1 Pedobacter sp. UBA2067 | reverse complement strand
TGCATTAAAACTGGCACAATATAGCTACCTGCAGAAGTATAAAGGTTTTAAACCCCTTTTGCTCCTGGATGATATCTTTGATAAACTCGATGATAGCCGTATGCACAAGCTGATGGAGATGGTATCACATCATGACTTTGGCCAGATCTTCATTACAGATACCGGAAAAGAAAGGGTGACAAATATTTTCAACAAGATCAATGTTCCA
This sequence comes from Pedobacter sp. UBA2067, assembly GCA_002333205.1. Lineage (GTDB taxonomy): Bacteria > Bacteroidota > Bacteroidia > Sphingobacteriales > Sphingobacteriaceae > Pedobacter. The sequence goes on along the minus strand of DDAD01000122.1, from coordinate 49,386 downwards.
GTAACTTTGTTCGACGTAGATAACGGACAAATCAACCATGCGTAAGCCAAACGACATTACCCTGAAAGAAGGGATAGATAAAATGCTGAAAGTATATCGCTTAAAAAGTAAGCTGGATGAAACTTCAGTCGTGGCACTTTGGCCGGAAGTGATGGGGAANNAAAAGCTCTTTGTGCGCATTGAATCATCCGTAGTGAAGAATGATCTTTTAATGATCAGAACCGGCATCATTCAAAGGTTAAATGAACGCGCCGGTTCTGAAGTGATAACAGACATTGTATTTCTTTAATTTCTGCTGCCGCCACCAAATATTTTACGGATTACCCAGATGATCAAGGCAAGTACAACAACAACCATAATAACACCGGCCCAAACGCCTGCCTTGAAAATTCCTTCAATGGCTGAGCAGCTTGCTAATGTTGTAGTGAGGAGCGCTACGAGTGCTAGGGGGAAATATTTTTTCGTCATCATAATGTTTGTTTTTATCTACTAACAACACATGATAAAAATGGTTTCCCCATTAAATAGTATTATTTAACCTTCACCAATTCAACTTCAAAGATCAGCGTGCTATAAGGCATGATGTTTTGGCCAGCACCACGTTCGCCGTAAGCCAACGCTGATGGAATAAAAAACCGGTAGGTAGAACCTTCGTTCATTAGCTGTAAACCTTCCGTCCAGCCCCGAATCACCCCACCTACATTAAGTTCTACAGGCTCACGACCTTCGTTGCTGTCAAACTGCTTTCCATTTAACAACCGGCCTTTGTAATTCACCAATACGGTAGCATCCGCCGAAGGCTTAGGCCCATTGCCCGCCTTAACCACGAAGTACTGCAGTCCGCTTGCAGTTGTCTTCACGCCATCCACTTTCTTGTTGTTCTCTAAAAAAGCGCGACCTTCTTCAATAACTGCAGCGAACTTTGACTTGCTCTTTTCCATAAAGAGGTTATTGATGGCTTCCTGAGCCTGTGTACGATCAAGCATCATATCCTTATCGGCAAACGCATCTTTAAGGCCTTTTAACAGCAGGTCATAGTTAAGCGTGGTGATGCCGTTCGACTTTAAACCTGTGCCCATTGAACTTCCGAAGCTGTAGCTTGCAGAATCCAGGGTGTTCTTCAGGGTCAGCACCGGCGCTGCAGGTTTTGTGGTAACTTTTGCCGCAGGTTTCTTTGCGACTGTCGTTCTTTTAGTTTGTGCAGTGGCGCCGAAGGCTGCAAGGCAACAGGCCAATGCAAGAGATGTTTTTTTCATCGTGATACTTTTATGTGGGATAATGATTCAACCATAAGATTGTTCAAAATGCCCGGTTAAAAAATAAGCACCCTTTAGAGGTGCTTTATTTTATATTTTACGTGATAAATGGCGACTAGAAACGCTCGTCAGCTGTAAAAAAGAAGTTACCTTCAATTTCAGCATTCTCATCTGAGTCTGAACCATGAACAGCATTTGCATCAATTGATTTTGCATATTTCTGACGGATGGTACCTGCTTCAGCTTTAGACGGATCAGTAGCACCGATCAATTTTCTGAATTCTTCAACAGCATTATCTTTCTCAAGAATCGCAGCAACGATTGGTCCTGAAGACATGAAACCTACCAGATCATTATAAAAAGGACGTTCTTTGTGTACTTCATAGAAAGCACCTGCTTTTTCTGCGGTAAGTTTGGTGTATTTCAAAGCAACGATTTTAAATCCTGCAGTAGTGATGTCGTTAATAATAGCACCGATATGTCCGTTTGCTACTGCATCAGGCTTAATCATTGTAAATGTTCTGTTTGTACTCATGGGTTTTGTATTTTTTTTCAAAATTACGTTTTAAACAGTAAATATTCTAGCTTCAAAATAAATCAACATCAATTCATCTATTTAATTATTAGCTTTGCAGCTTTAAAATATGCTATCTCTTTCAGAATTAACCGATTTATTGGCTACGCCACAAAAAATTGTCATCACCACACATCATAAACCTGATGGTGATGCCATGGGTTCTTCACTTGGTTTGTATGCCTATCTGATTCAGAAAGGTCATCACGTTAAAGTGATCACCCCCACAGATTACCCATATTTTTTGCACTGGCTGCCAAACAATTCAGATGTTATTATTTATACCGAAAATCAGCAGGAGGCCGAAGTTTTCGTAGCGGAAGCTGCGCTGATATTCTGCCTGGACTTTAACACTTTAAGCCGTATCAATGAGCTTGGTGAACTGATCCGTGCAGCAGATGGATACAAGGTGATGATCGATCACCACCTGGAGCCAGAAGATTTCGATGATTTCCGTCACTGGAACATCAATGCCTGTGCTGCAGCGCAATTGGTGTACGACTTTATCGTTAATGTGCTGAATGACGGCGCGTCCATGACCAAAGACATTGCAACCTGCCTTTATACGGGTATTATGACCGACTCTGGATCCTTCCGTTTCCCTTCGGCAACTTCAACGGTCTACCGCATTGCTGCGGATCTTATAGATCTGGGTGCAGAACACTGGAGAATTCACCAGCAGGTATACGATAATGCCACAGAAAGCCGCTTGCGTTTTCTGGGTCATTGTTTAACCAATAAGCTGGAGGTTTTGCGGGAATTCAATACGGCGATCATCACCGTGAACGCAGAAGAGTTGAAAAAGTTCAACATTGTTACCGGCGATACGGAGGGCATTGTGAACTATGCGCTTTCGGTAAACGGCATCAAGCTGGCCGCGTTCATCATTGAACGTACCGACCGCGTGAAACTTTCACTACGTTCCACCGGAGAGTTTCCTGCAAATGAAATCTGCAAAAAGTACTTCAATGGTGGTGGACACCGCAATGCTGCAGGTGGCGCTTCAGACAAGAGTCTGGAGGAAACAGTACAGATCTTCAAAGGCTTGCTGAAAGACTATGAACAGCAATTATTAGCTTAACTATTTAACAACCGAATATAAAACATGATAGCTTGCCGAAGTGCAGCTTATCGACCACAAATCAAATAACAATAATGAAAAAAAGTTTAGTAATTCTTTGTGCAGCCGCTCTTGGACTGGGTGCATGTAACAACTACAAAGATGCGCCAGGAGGTACCAAGTACATCATCCACAAATCTGAAGGTAAAGAGAAAATCAAAGTAGGTGATATTGTGAAATTGAACTTTATCCGCAAAAGCGAGAAAGATTCAATCATGAGCAGCACCTACGATGTAGAGCAGCCACAAATTTTCCCGGTAGCGGAAAAAATGTATGCCGGTGATATGAACGATATCCTAACCATGTTTGGTGAAGGTGATAGTGCTACATTCAAATTAAACCTGGATACTATGGCAACCAGATCTGGTCAGCCTAAACCTCCGGGCACCAAAGATACTTACATGTTGTTCACCATTAAGGTGGAGAAAGTATTGGCTAAGCCTAAGAATGAACCAGACAGCGTATTCCTTAAGAAAGCACAAGAGTTCTTCGAAAAAGACTACCAGGCCTCTGTTGCTCAACGTAAAGCTTCTGAAGAAGGTAAAATCAAAAAGTACATCGCAGATAACAACCTGAAAGTAAAATCAACTGCTTCTGGTTTACAATATGTAATCACTGCACCTGGTGATGCACAACGTGCTCAACCAACAGATACCATGATGATCAACTACACTGGTCGTTTCACCAACAAGAAAACTGATGGTAAAGACAATGTTTTTGATACAAGTGTGAAAGCTGATGCAGAAGCTGCAGGTAAACCATCTATGCCAGGCATGGAATATGGTCCGCGTCCATTCCAATTGGGTAAAGCTATCCCTGGATTTGACGAAGGCCTGAAAATGTTAGGTAAAGGTGGAAAAGCAACTTTCATCATTCCTTCAAGATTAGCTTACGGCGAAGCAGGTATGCAAGGCGGTATCCCTCCATATACACCATTGGTGTTTGAAGTGGAGATGGTAGATATCAAGAAGCCAATGTAATATAAACCAGTTTCAGGTATAACATAGAAAAGGGGGGGGCCCCCGCGGGCGCCCCCCCTTTTTTTTTTTTTTTTTTTTTTTTTTTTTTTTTTATTTTTTTNNCCCTTTCTTATTTATGCTAGTTTCACTATTTGGTGATAATTTCAATTTGTCCACCCTTCTGGAAGATTTCATGGGGTACGAAGTACCCCTGAATAGCTTTTCCATTTACTTTGATGGAAGTGATCGCACGACCTTTGTTCGGCTTTTTGATGGTGACCATCTTGCCGTTACTGCTGCGCCATTTTACCTCATCAAAAAGTGGGGCGGTGACGATGTACTCTGGGTCGGTAGCCGAGAACGGATACAAGCCTAAAGAACTGAATACATACCAGGCCGACATTTCACCTGCATCATCCATTCCACTGAGTGCTAATCCTTCATCTCCAATACCATACAGCGTATTCATGATCGTATCTAATATCTTTTGTGACTTTTCTGGCTTTCCAATAAAATGGTAAGAGAAAGGCGCTTCATGATCCGGTTGATTGCCATGACAGTATTGGCCGATGAACGTCTCTACGTTCCTGGCAATATGTTTCGGGTTCCATGGCACGGTAAATAGGGAGTCTAATTTAGATTCAAAACCTTTCTCTCCGCCATATAAAGCAATTAAGCCTTTCATATCATGTGGCGCAAAGAACGATACTTGCCATGCATTGGCCTCACGGTACATATACTCATAATACGGATACTGTGGATCAAATGGCTTAATCCAATCGCCATTTGCCAGCTTGCCGCGCATGAACCTGGTTGAAGGGTCAAACATGTTCTTGTAGTTTTTAGACCTGGCCATTAGAATCTTGTAATTAGCCGAGTCACCGAGCTTTTTGGCCAGCTGTGCCAGCGAATAATCATCATAAGAATACTCCAATGTTTTAGATACCCCAGCACTGGCCTTTGTCTCTACATGTGGGTTCTTGATGTCAGGGTCGGAAATAAAACCTTTCTCGATATATTCAGCAATGTGAGGGCGTGCTCCTCCGGGAACATTGGCATTCTTTAAAAGGATTTCGTAGGTGCCTTTCACGTCAAAATCATCTATCCCGCGCAGGTAAGCGCCAGTAATAGAAGAAGCACCATGATCGCCATGGAAGAACGTCGGAATGAAACCCGTTTTATCACCTACTTCTTTCATGGACTTAATCACATCTAAGGTCACTTTAGGTGATATCNNCTCTTTATTCCGATAAGTGTCCCATAAGGAAGGTTCTGTGTAGTAGTTGTAATCTGCCTTAGCTTTGTTGTGTTTGGCATCCGTAAATTCTCCATTAATATCGCTTCGTAATGCTGGCCATAAAAACGAGCGGTATAAGGAAGAATAAAGCATTTGTTTCTGCTTCTCGGTTCCACCTTTTACCTGTATGGTCGATAACAGCGACTCCCATTTCTTTGTGCCTTCGGCAACGATCTGGTTGAAGTTTTTAGTGCCGATCTCCGCTTCGAGGTTTTGCCTGGCGTTTTCCGCACTCACGAAAGATAACCCGATCTTCATTTCAACCGGGCCATTGCCGCCATTTACTAAATGTACCAGCGCATAGCCACTTTCCTTACCTTCTTCTTGCTTTTGCAGCTTGCTGATATTGGTGTTTAACACCGCATAAAAAAAGATCTTTTCTCCGGTTTGCTGATGACCTTTAATCACGTTGTTTCCAACCTGTTCGATACTCCAATTAGAGATCCTGTTGTTTGCTCTTGCCAGATCGAATAGGATTTGCCGATTGTTGTTATCCTTGAATTCATATTTATGATAACCGGCCCGCAGGGTAGAAGTGAGGCTAACGTTAACATTATAGTCGTCCAGGTAAACCTGGTAAAAACCTGGGGCAGCGCTTTCTTTCTTGTGGGAAAAGGCCGAACCGAACTTGAAACCTTTATTCAACGAAGCTAAATTTTTACCTGGGTTGGAAACTGGCAGGACGGGAATATTGCAGAGATTCCAGTGGCCTTTATTGGTGTGCGTAAAGGCATAGATCACATTGTCTTCATATTCATATCCGGCACCAGAGCCATACTCCGTCATCGGACTGAGCTGTACCATGGCATTAGGGAGTGAACTGCCGGGGAATGTTAAGCCTGCCCATGATCTCCAGCCTTCTGGTAGTTCGTATCCGAGAATTTTAGGATCTGTGAGCGGATAGGTTCCAATAAAAGTATTTACATACTTGGTGTAAGTTGCCGTCTGGCTTTTACCAGTAACGGCTGCGCTTAAAATGATCGTAGCGGCAAGCAGGCCCTTTCGAAAATAGTTCTTCATCTTTTAATAACCTTGATTTAGCAATAGTATGGGAGCGCTACTAGCTTCTAAGTTCGGCTTTTTACTGGTGTTGCGGGAATGATAACGGGGAAGTTACTTTCGAAATTGATTGTCCTGAATTAAAAACGGAATACTTGTAACTTTTCTCAATGCTTGCGACCTACTGTCCAAAATATTACCGAATTGAAGAATAGCGAACTACAAAAGACCTTTGAAAATCTTGTTAAGACACATGAACGTCTGATCTATAAGATCTGTCGGTTGTATGGCAATTCAGAAGACGATCGTCAGGATCTATACCAGGATATTGTGATTCAGCTCTGGAAGGCGTATCCTAAATTCAGAGGTGAAGCTAAGCTAAGTACCTGGTTGTACCGGATTGGACTAAATGTGGCAATCACGCAGTTCCGGAAACAAAAGAAACAGATCTATGCAACAGACATTGATGCGTTAAACATGGACTTTCCTGAGGATGCCAGTCATATTGCAGAAACAGCGCAATTCAAAACGATGTATGCTGCTATTGAAAAACTAAATGACATTGAAAAGGCTATTGTCATGCTTTATCTCGATGACAAATCCTACGACGAGATGGAGGATATACTGGGTATCAGTAACGGTAACCTCCGGGTGAAAATGAACCGCATTAAAGAGAAGCTACGCCAGCTAACAAAAAACAAATAATCATGGAACTTGACGATCTAAAACAAAACTGGAATAAGTCCAGTGAACAATATAAAACGCCCGCATTTGACCTTGCGCACCTGCTTGCAAAACAAACTGCCGGGCCCCTTGCAACTTTGAAAGCGAAGTACAGGTTACAGGCAATCCTCCTGCCTTTAGCCGCTGGAGTATTAGGATTTTCAATGATGCAGCATGCCATTTTGCGACAGAATGCTTTCATCTGGTTTATTGTTCCGGTGATGCTAATGCTTGCCTTGATGTATTACCGTGACTATAGTGTAATCGTGAAAATAGAGGAGACAAACGCAGAATCCCTTAAATCCAGCATGCAGGAAAGAATTGCGTTACTTCAGCGAAATGGGAAACAGCAGCTGTACCTTACCCGCGTGATTTTATTGGTGCTAATCAGTATTTTAGAAGCAACCATGTACCTGCAGGAAGTGCCTGATTTCCTTACTTGGCAAAGTATCGCTTTACCCTTGCGACTGACGGTATATGTATTGGTAATTTTTATTCAGCCATACATTAGCAAATATTTCTTTAATCTAAGCTTCGGGCAGTACATCAATCGCCTTCAGGAATTATTAAATCAGACAAATTAAGGTAGAAAATGCGGGAAAATTATATCTGGTAGATACCCTTTTGTTCAAAATATAAATACAGGATTTACATCTTGTATTTATCAATTAGAATAGCCTTAGTGTATTTTGTTTTTATGAAACAGTTGCTTTATAAACCACTTTTGCCAAGGGCTTTATAAGAGCGGAGACTAACGATTTTTTCAGGATTATATTGTTTGCTAAATTCTTGCACTGACTTGGCTAATGCATTATTCGCTTCGCGGAAGCGGTTCGATTTTGCTGGATGTGAGTTCACCTTTGTCATTCATGTTAGGTTTCCACCGTCATAGATTTGTTACCATTGAAATCCTGATCAATGTTGTACCGGAAAATTATAATGCGCTCTTTTGAATTTAGTAAAACGTTTTATGTCGTTCCAATCAAAGTATTTAGTGATAGCTAAGACTTTTTAAAACACGTAGAACGATTAATCAAACTAAACCAAATGAGAAATCGGTATGAAAAAAAGTTTTAACAAACTTATCAAGCCAAGTCGTGTACTGATCGCAGGGAGTGTGTTGCTTGGCTTAGGCTTAACACCTTCTGGCGTTTTCGCGGCGCACATTAACATCGAACGAAGTGTCGTGTCCGGCACAAAAAAAGGAGTTTCACAAATCCAGGTACAAGGTGTTGTTCGTGATGAAGATGGACAGCCTGTTCCAGGAGTTAGTGTAAAAATCAAGGGGGCAAGCACCGTCGTTGCTACCGATGCAAACGGCCGTTTCAGCATTGCTGCCCCATCCGCTACAGCTGTGTTGGTCTTCACTTTTATCGGCTATGAAACCACAGAAGTAACCGTAGGTAATCAGACAAACATCACTGTAAATTTAAAGCCAAGCTCAACAACTTTACAGACGGTAGATGTTGTAGCAGTTGGTTATGGAACGCTGGATAAAAAGGAAGTTACATCTGCAGTGAGCCACGTTGATGCAGCTGAGTTCCGCCAGAGTGGTTCCAGAAATCCCTTAGATCTTATTCAAGGAAAGGTTCCCGGATTGGTGTTAACCAGGCCATCGGGTTCTAACCCGAACAGCGGTGTCTCCGTACAACTCCGCGGTGCAGTGAGTGTTGCTGGTAGTTCAAGTCCTTTGTTTGTTATTGACGGTATTCCAGATGCGAATCCAGACTTACTGCAGCAGGATGACATTGAGTCCATCGACGTTTTGAAAGATGGATCTGGTGCCGCAATCTATGGTACGCGGGCTAATGCAGGTGTAATCATCATTACAACAAAAAAGGGTAAAGCAGGCCCACCGACATTCAATTATTCAACGTATTTCAGGAAAGAATACCTGAACAACAGGCCGAACTTTTTATCGGCAGATGAATTTCGTGGTAAGATCGCTTCTGGGGAAATCAAGCAGCAGGATTTCGGCAGTAGCACTGACTTTTACGACCAGCTAATCAACCACGGGAATTTGTCTCAAAATCATAACTTGTCGCTTTCTGGCGGTTCCAATAACACTAGCTATCGTGCAAGTGTTAACTATCGTGATTTACAGGGGATATCACTTGAAAACGGGCGTAAGGAATATACGCTTCGATTAAACATCAATCAAAAAGGACTTAATGACCGTCTGAACGCACAGTTTAATTTGGCTACAAACATTAACAATGCAAATATGCTTGGTGGTGGTGGTTGGGAAAGTGAGTCTGCAAAAAATCCTACACTATCCAACTTCAATCCGGATGGCAGTTACCGTTACGATTTAACCAGTACCAATGAATATGCGCGTTTGTTCATGGAAACGAATAAGCGTAAGCAACAAACAACTTCCGCAGATGCCAAGTTCGACCTTGATATTGTTGAAGGTTTAAAAGCATCCGTGTTCGGGTCGGTGACCAGAAACAGCTTCAATGATGGATCCTATCGCTTCAGAGAGAGTGAGGACTCGATGGAAAATTCCGATTTTCCAGGTGGGGCATATGCCTTTCGAGGAACCGAGCTGAATCAAAAGTTTGCGGTTGAGCCAACGCTACAGTTCAATAAAATCATACAGGAAAAGCATAGCCTTAATGCTGTTGCCGGATATAGTTACCGGTATGAAATTAATGAAGGTTCAAACGCTTCCAACCGCGGTTTTATCAACGACCGCTTCCATGAGGATAATCTCGGTCAGGGAAGTGCCCTTGCTGTGGGAAAGGCTAGCATGAGCAGTTTCAAAAATGACAATACCCTTGTGGCTTTTTTTGGACGTGTGAACTATGCGTTTAACAACAGATACATGGCTCAGTTCATTTTGAGAAGAGAAGGCTCTTCAAGATTTGGAGCAAATAATAAGTGGGGTAATTTCCCGGCTGTTTCAGTAGGTTGGAACGTGTCTGAAGAGGATTTCCTGAAAGATTCCAAGACCATTAATTATCTTAAGTTCAGGGCAGGTTATGGTGTTACCGGAAACAGCGGTTTTTCCAACAATGCCTCTAGGGTGACAATGACTGGCGGCGGTAGATATTTATACCCGGACGGAAAATATTACGAGACCTATGGACCAAGCCGCAATCCAAATCCAGATCTGAAGTGGGAAACCAAGCGTGAGCTTAACCTGGGCTTAGACTTCAGAATGATGGACAACAAACTATCTGGTTCCATAGATGTGTTTAAACGTACCACCAAGGATCTGTTAGACACTTACACTACACCTCAACCACCATTTGTGCAGTCGAGCGTGTACGCTAACGTAGGTCAGATCTCATCTAAAGGTATCGAGCTTGCCTTAAGCTATGCTGCAATTAACAAGGAAAACTTCAGTTGGAGTATGGATGTGACAGCGAGTACTTTGAAGAACACGTTGGATTCTTATTCCAACAGCCAGTTTAAGGTGCTCTACAAAACCTTCAGCGGAATTGGAGGTGCAGGAGACTTAGGTGATGCAATTACTACCTACGAAGGTGGTGCGATTGGAGAGTTTTGGGGTAAGAAGTTCGCGGGCTTTACAGAAGATGGTAAATGGCTGTTCTACAACAGAAACGGTGAGGCTGTGAGAAATGATCAAATCAATAACTCAAAAGATAAGAACATCACTGATTTGCAATATCTCGGTAGCGCTACCCCAAATTATTATGCTTCATGGACCAACAACTTTAAGTACAAGCAATTTGATTTGAGAATCTTTGTACGGGGAAAGTTTGATTACAAAATCCTAAACACCACGGCACTTTCTTACGGAAATAAGACCTGGAGTGGAAACTTACTAAAAGAGACGTTCACCAAGTACAATCAAATTAACGACACTTACATGTATTCTGACTATTATCTCGAAGAGGGTACAAATGTCAAAATTGATGAGGTGACACTTGGTTACAATTTCAAGTTAAACTCTAAGTGGGCAAAGAATCTTCGAGTTTATGCAACCGGACAAAATCTGATTACGATCACCGGGTATTCTGGAAGTGATCCGGATTTCATTCAAGACACAGGACTTGGTGCCGGAGATGAAGGACAACGATTGGGCGTTCAAAACAGAAATGCCTATCCAAGTACCCGTTCTTTCTTAGTTGGATTAAACGTTGGATTTTAAGTATTAAAACATGAAAAGTAAATCTATAATATATTTAGGACTTGTTGTTGGACTCTGCATCGTAAGTGGATGTAAAAAACAGCTCGAAGAAAATACATACGACGAGATCGTAACGGACGAATTCTATAGTAATAAAACGGAAGTGCTATCAGCTGTTTTAAGGCCGTATACGCACGCAAATGCCTGGGCTACACCGTCTGGCCAAGATGGATGGTGGAGACCAGCAGAACTCTCCGCAGATCAACTTGCATGGCCTACAAAGGGCCGGCACGGAGAAGATGGCGGTAAATGGAAACGTCTTCATTACCATACCTGGACCACAGATGAAGGTGGCTTGAACAATGCCTGGTCGCTCATGTATACCGGAATTGGATTTTGTAACGATGCCATTGAAAATATTAGTACCAGAGACATCACTGCAATGGCAATTACAGAAGCAGAAAAAGCTTCTTTTATAGCAGAGCTGAGGTTATTACGTGCCTTTCATTACCTGAAGCTAATGGACCTTTTTGGAAATATTCCTATTGTAACCAAGCCAGGTGAACCGATGCAACCAGAAACCGTTCAGCGTTCGGAGGTTTTTAAATTTATCGAACAGGAGATTCTGGAGAGTTTGCCAGCAGCACCTATCCATTCAAAAGCCATGACCGGTAGGATGAGTCAGGCTGGTGCTTACGCCATGTTGGTGGAATTGTACCTCAATGCAGAAGTATGGTCCGGAAGCCCACGTTGGGATGACTGTATCAATGCAGCGAACAAATTAATTAACAGTGAAGCTGGTGGGCAAAACGGCGGAATGGCGCTAGACCCTAATATCACTGACCAATTTAAGCCTAATAATGAGTTGTCTAAGGAAGTGATATTCTCTATTGCATACGACTACAAAGTGGCAAATTTCGAATCTAAGTTCTCCGACGAGTTCTACCATTTTAAACAACGCGAAATTTATGGTGGTGGAAGGAATGGAAATAACGGGATTGTCCTGGTGCCTGGTGTTTATACAACCTTCCCTCAGCAGGATTTAAGGAAGTCCAGCTGGTTGCTTGCAGGACCGATGGTGAAATTCTCTGATAGTACTGCTGTGCTGGGTTCCGAAGAATACAATGGACAGCAGTTGGTGTTTGTAGATAACATTCAGAAAAACAAAGACGGTTCTACTGTTTCCAATATGAGTGAAGGTGAGGAGAATAGCGGAATTCGTTTCAATAAATACAAACTCGGTTATCAGGTGAGCGGGTATAATGGAGCTGAAGCTGACCCTAACTACAACAATACCGACTGGAACATCTATCGCCTAACTTGGATATACTTCGCGAAAGCGGAAGCGATCATGCGTAAAAACGGTGGTGTTGCGTCTCAGGAAGCTGTTGATCTGATCAACACCTGTAAAAAACGCGCTTATACTGCGGAAGACTGGGGCACTCCAGGTGTAGCTTATACTCCAGCAACTTTAACGCTGGATGAGCTGCTTGCAGAAAGAGGTCGTGAGTTCATCTTCGAAGGTTTCAGAAGAGATGACCTGATCCGTTTCGGTAAGTTTACAACTGCATCATGGTGGGATCACCAGCCTTCAAATCCAACAAAGGCTTTATACCCAATCCCACAAAGACAAATTGATTTAAACAGTGCCCTGAAACAGAATCCAGGTTACTAAGCAAAAGCCAATACCTTAAGCCGCNNGGTGTGCGTTTGACCCGAAGCTGCCCCCCGGACGGGACCTCGCCATACTGGCAACCTGGAGACTTAGCTTAGATGCATTATATTCTTTCAATTATTTTTATAGATTTGTTTTATGTCCATAAAAGCGCACTCTATTAAAGATATTGCTGCAAAGGCGAATGTTTCCATCACAACTGTTTCCTTTATCCTGAACGGAAAAGCGGTAGAAAGAAATATCAGCAAAGCGGTTATTGAACGGGTACAAGGAATTGTGGATGCAAGCGGTTATAAACCCAACCAGATCGCCAGAAGTTTACGTACAGGAAATTCCCAGATTATTGGCCTCATTGTCGAAGATATTGCGAACCCCTTTTTTGCGGGTATAGCGCGTTTACTCGAGGATAAAGCTTACAAAAAAGGGTACAAGATTATCTATTCCAGTACAGAGAACCAGGCAGAGAAAACACGCGAATTAATCAACCTTTTTAAATCCAGACAAGTGGATGCCTATGTCATCGCACCAGCACAAGGCGCTGAAGCTGATATCAAGAAGATCATCAACGATGGGAAGCCGGTGGTGCTGTTCGACAGGTACCTGCCGGAATTGGACGTCAATTACGTAGGGGTTGATAATTTCGATGCTTCCTACCGGGCGGCCAAACATTTTCTGGCTGAAGGGAAACGTAATCTGGTGCTAGTCACCGTTGATTTAGATATCGAGCAGATCAAAGAGCGGGAGGCCGGATTTCAGACAGCAGTCGCTGAATCCGGCTTAAAGAAGACAGCTTCACTTGTCATCAAAGTGCCTTATGGCACCAGCCGTGAGGATACCATCACATTGCTGGTGGATATGCTGCAACAGGCACCTCAAACCGACGCCATCCTGTTCGCTACAAACTACCTTGCCATCAGCGGACTGCTTGCCATCAAACAAACTGACAAGGTCATCAACAAAGACCTTTCCGTGATCGCCTATGATGATGGTGATATCTTTAAACTGCATACCCCGCAGATCTCCGCACTCGCACAGCCCTTAGAAGAAATCGCCGACAGCATTATCAAGAAAGTGTTCGAGCAGCTTTCAGCCAAGGCAGAAAATACCATCGAGAAAACCATTCTGCCCGTGAAATTGGTACTGCGTTAACACGTTTTTATCTTGTATCTTCTTTTTTACAGCAACTTATAGTTGACCTTTTGTGAATAGCGATTATATTGCCTATAATTGGGTTTACTAAAACGTTTTACTAATAGCGTTCAACGCCATTTATAAGCATACTGTATGAAAAGAAGAAATTTTATCAAAAACACCAGCTTGCTGGGTGCAGGGATTTTAGCGTCAAAAGTATCTTTTGCAGCAGCCCCTGAGTTTCCTGTAGTCCGTGTGGCAGCTTCACAACGTCACTTCAGAAGTAAAGCTGTAGACGCAGCAATCAAAACTTTTCAATCTAAAATTAAAAACCCTGAACTAACCTGGTTATTTGAGAATTGCTTCCCAAATACATTGGATACCACTGTATACTACAAAGAAGAGCAAGGGCGACCGGACACTTATGTGATCACCGGCGATATTGACGCCATGTGGTTGCGTGACAGCTCGGCACAGGTTTGGCCGTACCTTCAATTTGTAAATGAAGATAAGCCTTTGAAGAACCTGATTGCAGGGGTGATCAATCACCAAACCAAGTGCATTCTGAAGGATCCTTATGCAAACGCTTTTTATGGCGATCCGCAGAAAGTAGGGGAGTGGAAGAGCGATCATACGGAAATGCGACCTGGTGTACACGAGCGCAAATGGGAAATTGATTCCCTGTGCTACCCGATTCGTCTGGCATTCCACTACTGGAAAAAGACCGGTGATAAAGCACCTTTTGATGCAGCATGGAAGAACTCCATAGCTGCGATCTTAAAGACATTCAAAGAGCAACAAAGAAAAGAAAATAAAGGACCTTACAAGTTCCAGCGCCAGACACCACACCCAACAGATACCTTACCAATGGGCGGTTATGGCTTCCCGGTTAATCCAGTTGGCTTAATTGTTTCGGCCTTCCGTCCGAGTGATGATGCAACCATTTTCCCATTCCTGATTCCTTCAAACTTCTTCGCTGTGGTTTCCTTAAAACAAGCAGCGGAAATGGTAGTGGCACTACATAATGATAATGCGCTGTCGACCGACTTGCTTGCACTTGCAAAAGAAGTAGAAGCCGCTATTCAGCAACATGGTGTGGTTACGCATCCTAAATATGGTAAGATCTACGCCTTTGAAGTAGATGGTTTTGGCGGTGCTTACATGATGGATGATTCCAACGTGCCAAGCTTGTTATCGCTTCCATACTTAGGTGCAGTAGACAAAAATGATCCTATTTACCAGAACACCAGGAAGTTTGTGCTTTCGGCAGATAACCCATACTATTTCATCGGAAAAGCAGCTGAGGGTATCGGTGGTCCGCACGCCGGACAGGATATGATCTGGCCAATGAGTCTTAGCATTCGCGCACTGACTTCGGAGAACAAAGAGGAAATTAAATATTGTATAGATACCCTGCAAAAAACGCATGGTGGAAAAGGCTTTATGCACGAGTCATTCCACAAAGATGATCCGAATAATTTCACCAGAGCATGGTTTGCATGGTCGAACACCTTGTTTGGAGAGCTTTTATGGAGAACTTACCATGAAATGCCTGAATTACTTAAAGCATAACAGAAGGAGCATATAATAACATTAAATAAAGTATGATTGCATTAGGCATTGATATAGGCGGCTCGCATATTACAGCGGCCATGGTAGATCTGGAAAGTAGAAGTATCATAGCGGGAACAACATCCCGAACGGCGGTAAACGCTAACCTAAATGCAGAAGATATCTTAAACACCTGGTGTAAAATGATCAAGGCCGTTTACAATCAGTCAGACTGCGCAACAGCATACATTGGTATCGCCATGCCGGGCCCCTTCGACTACGAAGCGGGGATCTCACTGATTAAGGATCAGCCAAAGTTTCAGAATTTATACCAGGTGAATATCAAGAACGAGCTGGCACAGCGTCTGGACCTTGAACCTGGAAATATCCGGTTCATCAATGATGCCGCCAGTTTTTTACAAGGTGAAGTTTTTGGAGGTGCTGCAAAGGATAGGCAGAAGGTAATCGGCTTAACGTTGGGTACCGGATTAGGTGCTTCCTTTTGTGCCAATGGTGTTGCTGTTGATGCGGCATTATGGGACTCCGCATTCAAGGATGGCATTGCGGAGGATTATCTTTCTACACGCTGGTTCATCAGTCGCTATGAAGCGCTTAGCGGCCTGACGGTTTCTGGCGTTAGAGAACTTACAGAGATGCATGTTGAGGAGGGGCTTAGAAGGCAAATTTTTGCGGAATTCGGAAAACATCTGGGCGAATTCTTAATCCCTATTATGGAGCAGGAGCAGCCGGATGCGATTGTGCTTGGCGGAAACATTGCCAATGCACATTCCTTGTTTATGCCAGCCTTGCTGGAACAGCTGAATGCAGCATCAAAACCAGCTGTAATTAAGATTGCAGAATTGAAAGAAGATGCATCGCTGATTGGGGCAGCCAGTTGCTGGGCATCTCTGGTGCAAGCTGGCTAAGGTAATTCTTATAAGAACTACCAGCAATGCTGGTTAAAAGAAAATCAGAATGAATAAAGTAACAAAAAAAATCGGCCTCGCTTTTCTGACCATACTTGCAGGAACTTCCCTTTATGGACAGCAAAAGCCAGAAGTCATAAAAAAGAAAGGCTATGAACTCACTTTTAAGAGCAACTATGCAGCCCTGGATCCTGCCTTGAAACAAAGGTTGATCAGCACCTTTTTTGAGGTCTATCCTAAACTTGCAAAGGCCTACAATCCCAAAACGCTGAAGCAGGTTAGCTTCCTGGTGGATACCGCTTACGATGGTGTTGCGGCAACTTCCAACGGAAAAGTTGTTTACAGCTCCATGTGGATGGATAAACATCCGGAAGATATTGATGTGGTTACCCATGAGGTGATGCACATTGTACAGGACTACGGCAACAGCGTTGGTCCAGGTTGGCTTACGGAAGGCATTGCGGATTATGCCCGCTTCAAATTCGGTATTGACAATGCAGGTGCTAAATGGGCGCTTCCAGAGCTGAAGCCGGAGCATCACTATCAGAACAGCTACCGTATTACCGCTAGGTTCTTTAACTGGATCGAAACGAAGGTAAAAGCAGGTACTGTGAAAGCTGTAGATGCAAGTTTACGTGACCATAGCTATACCCCGGCCATTTGGGCCACGCTCACAGGTAAGGACCTGGATACGCTTTGGGCGGACTATGTTAAGAATCCCCAGATCTGATCCAGGAAGTATATTGAATGAAAATCCTAATATAAATCAAATATGAAAAAAGTATTTACAGCCCTGCTGTTATTGGGTGCAAGTTTTACCCAGGCGCAAACTACGGGTAAAATAAGCAGCCCGGTGGATTATGTAANNATGTAAACCCATTGATGGGCTCCATGTCGAAGCCATCATTGTCTAACGGTAACACCTATCCGGCAGTTGCCGTGCCATGGGGCATGAACTTTTGGACCCCGCAAACGGGTAAAATGGGCGATGGCTGGACCTATACCTATGATGCAGACAAGATCCGCGGATTTAAGCAAACGCATCAACCCTCGCCATGGATGAATGACTACGGTCAGTTTGCTATTATGCCGGTTACCGGTAAGTTGAGATTTGACCAGGATGAGCGTGCAAGCTGGTTTAGTCACAAAGCAGAAAAAGCGACGCCTTACTACTACAGCGTGTACCTTGCAGATGCAGATGTAACCACAGAAATTACACCTACAGAACGCGCTGCGCAGTTTCGCTTCACTTTCCCGAAAACGGATAGTGCTTATATCGTGATTGATGCGTTAGACAAAGGTTCTTACGTGAAGATCATTCCCTCAGAAAGAAAGATTATTGGCTATACCAAGAAATTTGCAAGAGGACCATTGCCAGATAACTTCAAGAACTACTTTGTAATCTACTTCGATAAGGATTTCAAACTATCAAAGACCTGGAGCAAGAAAGATCTTAAAGATGGTTTAGAAATTGAAAGCGATCACGTAGGAGCTGTTGTTGGTTTCAACACCAAAAAAGGTGAGCAGGTCGTTGCAAGAATTGCTTCTTCTTTCATCAGTTTTGAGCAGGCGGACATCAGTTTAAAGCGTGAGCTTGCAAACGATAACTTCGATGCGACTAAAGCAAAGGCTAAAGCAATATGGAATAAAACTTTGAGCCGGATAAATGTTGAGGGTGGTACGATAGATCAGACACGTACTTTCTATTCTACATTGTACCGTACGGTGTTCTTCCCGAACAAACTTTATGAACTTGATGCCAACGATAAGATCGTTCACTGGAGCCCATATAACGGCAAGGTGCTTCCTGGATATATGTTCGCAGGTACCGGTTTCTGGGATACTTTCCGGGCACTATATCCATTCCTGAACCTGGTTTATCCTTCGATCAACAAAGAGATGCAGGAAGGCCTGCTCAACGACTACAAAGAAGGTGGTTGGTTGCCGGAGTGGAGCAGTCCATCTTACGCCAACATCATGGTTGGTAACAACTCTGCTTCTGTAGTAAGTGATGCTTACATTAAAGGTTTGCGTGGCTACGACATTGAGACCTTATGGGAGGCCTTAAAGAAAGGTGCAAACAATACTGGTCCTATGGCAGCAGTTGGTCGTGATGGCGTGAAGTTCTATAATGAACTGGGTTATGTGCCTTTCGATGCGGGTATTCATGAGAATGCGGCAAAGACCTTAGAATATGCTTATGACGATTTTGCGATCTATAATTTAGGTCGTGCGTTGGGCAAACCGGAAAGTGAAATTGGCATTTATGCAAAGCGTAGCATGAACTACAAGAACCTGTTCGATCCATCATCTGGCTTGATGCGCGGTAAAAACAAGGACGGTAGCTTCCAATCACCTTTCAGTCCTTTTAAATGGGGTGGTGCCTTTACCGAAGGTAACAGCTGGCACTATACCTGGTCGGTGTTCCATGACGTAGCAGGACTTGCAAAACTGATGGGTGGCAAGGATAAGTTCGTAATGAAACTGGATTCGGTATTCTCTTTACCACCGGTATTTGATGAGAGTGCTTATGGTGGGGTGATCCACGAGATCCGTGAAATGCAGATTGCAAACATGGGTCAGTATGCACACGGTAATCAGCCGATTCAACACATGATCTACTTATACAACTATGGTGGAGCACCATGGAAAACACAGTATTGGGTGAGAGAAACCATGGACAGAATGTACGCGGCAACACCTGATGGTTACTGTGGTGATGAGGATAACGGTCAGACTTCTGCATGGTACGTATTCTCTTCGATGGGCTTCTATCCGGTTACACCTGCGGTGAATGAATATGTATTGGGTGCACCGTTGTTTAAGAAGGTGACCCTGACATTGGAAAATGGCAAGACATTGGTGATCAATGCGCCAAAAAACAGTGATGAAAACCGCTATGTAAATGGACTGAAAATTAATGGTAAACCATATTCTAAACTTTGGTTAAACCATACGGAGCTTCAAAAAGGTGCAGTATTGGATTTCGACATGACTGCAACTCCGAATAAGAAAAGAGGAACCAGCGAGGCAGATTTCCCGTACTCGTTCTCAACAGAAAACACACACAAATAGCATGTAATACCTGAATCATTTTTATGGTGATTAGCAGAGGGCCCTGAAAAGAGGCCCTCTTTTTTTGTTAGCTTTGTTTCATGCTTTTAACAGATACGCATACCCATTTATATTATGAAACGGATGAAGTAAAGCAGGCGGCACTGCTTCAACGTTGTTTTGACCAAGGCATACACCGCCTATTTCTACCCAATGTAGATGTAGCTTCCATTGCCAGGATTGATGAGCTAGTAAGCCGTTATCCTGAAAATTGTTTCGCCATGTCGGGCTTACACCCCTGTGAAGTTCGTGAAGATTATCCTGCTGTTTTAGCTGAAATTAAAGCCAGCATTCCTGCCCGTAAGATCTATGCGATCGGGGAGATCGGGATTGACCTGTACTGGGATAAAAGCACACTCAAATTTCAGCAGGAAGCTTTTGCTATTCAGATTGGTTGGGCAAAGGAGATGGGTCTGCCGATTGTGATCCATTGCAGGGAAGCTTTCGATGAGGTGTTTGAAGTATTGGAGCAACATAAGGATGAAAAGCTGTTCGGTATATTACACTGCTTCACTGGGAATCTTGAACAGGCAAAACGGTGTATAGACCTTGGTTTTTACCTCGGTATAGGTGGGGTGCTGACCTACAAAAAGGCAGGTTTGGATTTGGTGTTATATGACATTCCACTGGAGCATATTGTGCTGGAAACCGACAGTCCGTATCTTGCACCGGTGCCTTATCGAGGCAAGCCAAATGAAAGCAGTTACCTGATCCATATTGCGAAAAAAGTAGCCGAGATTTACCAGCTTTCTCTGGAAGAAGTTGCGAAGATTACGACGGCAAATTCGCGTAAAATATTTAACATTCAATAGCAGATGACGAAGATTCTGATCATCTACACCGGTGGTACCATCGGGATGGTTAATGACCCGCATAAGGGTACACTAATTCCTTTTGACTTTGGGCAGATCCAGCAAAATGTGCCGGAGTTGGCCAGGTTGAATTACGATCTGGAAGTACATTCTTTTGATCCCATTCTGGATTCTTCCAATATGGATGCACAGGTATGGATAGCACTTGCCCGGATTATTGAAAAGAACTACGATGCTTTTGACGGTTTTGTAATTCTGCATGGCTCTGATACCATGGCCTACACGGCCTCGGCATTAAGTTTTATGCTGGAAAACCTCGCAAAGCCTGTCGTGTTGACTGGCTCCCAGTTGCCGATTGGAGAAATCCGCACAGATGCAAAGGAGAATCTGATCACTGCGCTCGAAATTGCGGCCACCAGAAAGAACGGTGTGGCACGGGTTCCGGAAGTATGTATTTACTTCGACTTTCAACTGTTCCGCGGAAACCGATCGATTAAGTACGACTCTGATAAGTTTGAGGCCTTCCAGTCGCCGAACTATCCCTTACTTGCCGAAGCAGGTGTGAATCTTGAATTCTTTAACAACTATATACAAGAACCATCTTCGGGAACCTTTCTGGTGAACGATAAACTGAATACAAATATCGGTGTATTGAAGTTGTACCCCGGGATCAGCAAGGCTGCAGTGGAGGCGATCACGACCTCTTCACTGGATGCCATTGTGCTGGAAACATTTGGTGCTGGCAACACCAGTACCGCACCCTGGTTTCTGAATTGCTTGCAGGAAGCTGCAGATCAAGGTAAGATCATCGTGGATATCTCCCAGTGTCAGGCAGGTTCTGTAGAACTTGGGAAGTATGAGACCAGTAGGAAACTCCAGCAAATGGGTATTCTGAGTGGGTATGATATGACTTTTGAAGCAACCATCACCAAGCTGATGTTTTTGCTGGGGAAAGGTTTGGATAAGGCTGAACTCCGGACTTTAATGGAGCAGTCGTTACGTGGGGAACTTACACGCACATTGTGATGCAGGTCATGTTTGCTTCGTTTAAGAAGCCGTAATTTTGAAGGTGGATCGTACCATTGCGGGGATTTGAAACCGACAGGAAAAGCCGGTTGATTTAAGAATTTTAAATAGCATATAAGTAGCAGAGAATCTTGGTTCTCAGCGCTGAAAAATAATTATACGTCGATGAAAATAGAACAGATTTATACCGGTTGTCTTGCAGAAGCAGCATACTACATTGAAAGCAATGGTGAGGCTGCGATCATAGATCCGCTGCGGGAAGTTGATGCTTATCTGCAGCGTGCAGAAAAGGACAATGCCAGGATCAAGTATATTTTTGAAACGCATTTTCATGCGGATTTTGTGTCTGGGCACGTTGATCTAGCACTACGTGCAGATGCGACTATTGTTTACGGGCCAACGGCAGAAACGAACTTCAAGGCGCACATTGCGCAGGATGCTGAAATTTTTCATATCGGAGAGATCTCCATTACGGTACTGCATACCCCAGGGCATACGCCCGAGTCTACCACTTACTTGTTAAAGGATGCCGCTGGTAAACCATACTGCATCTTTACTGGCGATACCTTATTTATTGGTGACGTAGGCCGGCCGGATCTGGCGCAGCAGGGTGAGCTTACTGCAGCAGATATGGCAGGAACACTATATGACTCTGTACATGCTAAGATCCTGGTGCTGCCGGATGATGTACTGGTTTATCCGGCACATGGCGCAGGCTCGGCTTGTGGTAAAAACATGAGCAAGGAGACTTTTGATACTTTGGGGAACCAGAAGCAGGTTAATTATGCCTTGAAAGCTGCGGATCGGGAAACTTTTATACATGAAGTAACAGACGGGATTTTACCACCACCACAGTACTTCGCAAAGAATGCTGCAATAAATAAGCAGGGATATGCACGTTTTGAGGAGGTGATGGAAAAAGGCATGAAGGCGCTGACACCGGAAGTGTTCGAGCTTATGGCCAACGAGACCGGCGCATTGGTACTTGATGTGCGGGACCCACAGGTCTTTGCTAAAGGATTTATTCCGTCGTCGATTAACATTGGCCTGGGTGGGCAGTTTGCACCATGGGTAGGCAGTCTGATCACCGATCTTCAGCAGCCAATTTTGTTGGTAACAGAAGCCGGCCGCGAGGAAGAAGCCATCACGCGGTTGAGTCGTGTAGGTTATGACAATACGGTTGGGTATCTGGAAGGCGGTATGGAAGCATGGAAGGCAAGTGGCCGTGATGTGGATACTATTGTTTCCATCTCCGCAGACGACTTTGAAGCCATTGCCTCGGCAGATGCTTCCATCAATGTGCTTGATGTTCGCAAACCGGGAGAGTATGAGTCGGAGCATCTTGAAATGACACTAGCCAGGCCATTGGATTACATCAATGACTGGACGAGAACACTTAAACCCGATCAGCAGTATTACATACACTGTGCTGGTGGTTACCGTTCCATGATCGCGGCCTCTATTCTAAAAGCAAGAGGTGTGGATAACGTTGTGGATATCGCAGGTGGTTATGGTGCTTTGAAGAACACCGGCTTAACGCGCACGGATTTTGCTTGTCCTTCGAAAGCGATGAAAAGCTAATATACATATGGTAGATTACGATGTCCTGATTATAGGTGCCGGTCCGATAGGGATGGCATGTGCGATAGAAGCGAAGAAAGCGGGTTTAAGTTACGTTATTGTGGAGAAGGGTGCACTGGTGAACAGTTTATACAACTACCCGGTGTTTATGACTTTCTTTTCGACTTCGCAGCGTTTGGAAATCGGTGATGTCCCTTTTGTAAGTATCAATCCGAAGCCGAACCGCAATGAGGCGGTCGAATATTATCGCCGGGTTGCAGAAAAGTTCTCGCTGAACATTCACCTTTTCGAAAAGGTAGAGGGTGTTCAGAAAAAGGAGGATGGTCTGTTTGAGGTAAAGACCGCGAAGCGGCAGTATAAAACCAGATACGTGATCGTTTCTACGGGGTTTTATGATGTGCCGGTACTAATGAATATTCCGGGTGAGGATCTGCCAAAAGTTACCCATTATTATAAAGATCCACATCAGTACGCTTTTCAGCGCGTGGTGGTTGTGGGTGCGAATAACTCTGCGATTGACGCGGCACTGGAAACCTACCGTAAGGGTGCGCAGGTGACCTTGGTGATCCGTGGGCAGGAGATTGGATCTTATGTGAAATACTGGGTGCGCCCAGACATCGAGAACCGGATTAAGGAAGGTGCCATTAAGGTTTATTTCGGATCTACGCTGACTTCCATTGAGCCAGACACGGTACACATACAAACGCCGGAAGGCGAGGTGGTGCTGGACAACGACTTTGTTATTGCCACCACTGGCTATACGCCGGACTTCAAGCTGCTAAAGAACCTGGGGCTGGAGCTATCGGGTGATGTGGCCAATTGCCCGGTGTACAATCCGGAAACCATGGAAAGCAGTACGCCTGGGTTTTACCTGGCAGGTGTAGTCTGTGGTGGTATGGACACGCACAAGTGGTTTATTGAAAACTCAAGGGTGCATGCCGTTCAGATTTTTGACCACATTAAGCGCTTACAATCCTGATATCTGCAATTTAAGGCTGCATATAAAGGATTTTAGTTAAGTTTGCACAAACATTTCAAAACCTGAATGCCAGGAATAAATCAAATTAAACAACCCATAGCAGCGGACATCAATGCCTTTGAAGAGAAATTCAAGGCTTCAATGCACAGTGATGCCCCGCTTTTAGATCGGATTACCCATTACATTGTAAAACGCAAAGGGAAGCAGATCAGGCCTATGTTTGTTTTTTTTGCGGCCAAGCTTTGCGGCGGCATCCTGGAATCTACCCATCGCGGCGCGGCACTTGTGGAGCTGCTGCACACCGCTACGCTGGTGCATGATGATGTGGTTGATAACGCTTATGAGCGCAGGGGTTTCTTTTCAATCAATGCTTTATGGAAGAATAAGATTGCCGTACTGGTGGGTGATTACCTGCTCGCGAAGGGGCTTTTGCTTTCCGTAAACAACAATGAATTCCGGTTGCTGCAGATCGTTTCAGAAGCGGTAAAGCAGATGAGCGAGGGGGAGTTGCTGCAGATTGAGAAGGTCCGGAAAATGGATATCAGTGAAAGTCTGTACTTCGATGTAATCCGTCAGAAGACAGCTTCCTTAATTGCCTCCTGCTGTGCCTGCGGGGCAGCCTCAGCTGGTGCTGATGAGGAGACAATTGAAAAAATGCGGTTATTTGGTGAAAAAGTGGGTATTGCCTTTCAAATAAAAGATGATACTTTTGACTTCGGAACCGACAATGTAGGAAAGCCTCTGGGCATTGACATCAAAGAAAAGAAAGTGACACTGCCGCTGATCTATGCACTAAACCGTGCAGAACGTTCAGAAAAGAAGCGGATTATTAACCTGGTAAAAAATCATCAGGAAGATCCGAAGAAGATTGCAGAGATCATTGACTTTGTGAATGCCAAAGAAGGGGTGCACTATGCGAATCAGAAAATGCTGGAATATCAGCAGGAAGCCTTCGATATCTTATACACCTTTGAAGCGGGTGAGGCCCGTACAGGTCTGGAGCAGCTGGTTCGCTATACTACAGAGCGAAAAAAATAACAGCCTTTATGGACCATGCATAACATCAATATAAAAGAACTTGCTAAGTCGTTAAATCTTTCCACTTCTACAGTTTCAAGAGCGTTCAGAGATAACAGCGATATCAACAAGGCTACTAAAGAACGCATCCTGGCCAAAGCAAAAGAGCTGAACTACCAGCCGAATCACTATGCCAGCAATTTGCGGGAGCAGCGCAGTAAGACCATCGCGGTAATCGTTCCGGAACTTGCCAATAACTTCTTCTCGCAAGCCATTCATGGTATTGAACGTATTGCAAGGGAAAAGGGCTACCACATCCTGATCTTCGCCACCGAAGATGACTATGAGAAAGAAGTTTCCTTTATCCGTCACTTGCACAACGGCAGGGCAGATGGCATCATCATGTCTGTTTCCGGAGAAGCAAATGACCATACTTACCTGGATGAACTCGCGGAAAAACGTTTGCCGCTGGTCTTCTTCGACAGGGTATATGAAGATATCATCACTCCACGGGTAATTACGAACGACTATAACAGCAGCTTTTCTGCCGCGAAGCACCTGATCAGCCAGGGCTGTAAACGGATTGCTTACCTGGTAATTAATAAAAACCTATCCATTGGTAAAACCAGGATGCAAGGCTACCTGGATGCATTAGCGGAGTTTAACATTCCCTATGATGAAAAACTGGTGATCGATTGTACCAACAGCTACCGGAAGAATAATACCATTCTGAAGAACATGCTGACCAAGATTAAGCCCGATGGGGTATTTACCTCGGTAGAGCGTTTGGCCTTTGCAACTTATTACGCGTGTTACGACCTGAACATTTCCATTCCAAAGGATTTGAAAGTAATCGGCTTTTCCAGCCTGGAGATTGCGCCGCTGCTTAATCCTTCCCTGACCACCATTACACAACCCGCTACGAAGATCGGGATTGAAGCTGCAGCATTGCTGTTCAAAATGCTCGAAGAGCCCGGGACGGTTGACCTTAAATGCAAGGTTGTGCTCGACTCTAAACTGATGAAGAGAGCCTCTACATCACGTTAAATTTTCATTAAGAAATCAGCGCATTTCAGGCTCACAAAATTCAAATTCTTTCAGCCGAAATCTGCAAAACGCGCCGAATTCTGAGCGGTAGATTTAGAATTTCCACCAGACGCTTCACTTTCTTCGGGAACGATCCCGGTAACGTTCCCGAAATTTCACGTGTATTTACCTTAGTGTATCTTTGACACCATCTTGAGGGGGTCTTTCCTGTAATTTATTGATTTATAATTATTTGTATTCTTGTTTGTGCAATTTTGAAATTTGACAAAAAGTATATATGATCAAAATTTCACGGTTTTAACGTATAAAATATTGCTTACAAATATTTTGTAGTATAAAATTTTGAATTCTAAAGTTGGATTGTAAATTTACCACGATTGTATACACACTAAGTGTTAACTAAATATATCACCATAAAAACGAGTTCGGAATATGAAAGTATTTTACGTAATGAAGTCTTGCTTACTGTTGCTGTTTCTATTTGCAGCAGTTACAGTACAAGCACAAACCGGAACGCTTTCCGGTAAAGTTTTAGATGAAACGGGACAGGGTTTACCCGGTGCTTCGGTGCAGATCAAAAGTCTGAACAAAAGCACATCGACTGATGTTGAAGGAAACTTCAGAATCACCGGACTGGCAAATGGCACCGTAACGGTAACCGTGAGTTACATAGGTTATACACCGTACGACCAAACAGTAACCATCTCCGGAAACACTACCGCAAACATTAGTCTGAAGCCAGATGCACAAAACCTGAATGAGGTTGTGGTAATCGGCTACGGTACTGCAGAAAAGAAGAATCTAACCGGTTCCATTACTACAGTAGGCGCTAAGGATTTCCAAAAAGGTACTGTTACCACACCTGAGCAATTGATTCAAGGTAAAGTAGCTGGTGTAAACATTGTGAACAATGGTGGTACACCAGGTGGTGGTGGTGTGATTCGAATCCGGGGTGGTGCCTCTTTGAATGCAAGTAATGATCCCTTGATCGTTATTGACGGGGTACCATTGAGTGGTAACTCGATTGGTAATGCTGCAAACCCACTGGCATTGATCAACCCGAATGACATTGAAACCTTCACTGTATTAAAAGATGCGAATGCAACTGCAATCTACGGTTCAAGAGCTTCAAACGGTGTAATCTTGATTACCACCAAAAAAGGTGGCTCAGGTGCACCGGAAATTAACTTCGTAACCAACAACTCGATTGCCACCGTTGCTAAGAAAGTAGATGTTTTATCTGCTGCGCAGATTCGCGAATATGTTAATGCAAATGGAACTGCAGCTCGCCAGGCGTTGTTGGGTGCTGAAAATACAGATTGGCAAGATGAAATCTATCAAAATGCCTTTACTACAGATAATAACTTAAGTATCGCTGGTAAGTTCCAAGATGTGCCTTACCGCGTATCTGGCGGTTACCTGGATCAACAAGGAACAATCATCACTGACCGTTTAAAACGTGCAACAGGAGCTATTACCGTTAGTCCAACTTTATTCGATAACCATTTAAAAATTGATTTGAATTTAAAAGGATCTTTAACTGATAGCCATTTTGCAAATGCAGGTGCTATTGCATCTGCAATTCAGTTTGATCCGACGCAGTCGGTGTATGCTGATAATGCATTTGGTAACTACTTCGAATGGACTCAAGGTGCAGTTCCTAATCCGAACGCCCCTAGGAATCCGGTTTCACTAATCAGGTTGAATAACAACAATGGAAAAACCGAAAGAAGCATCGGTAACATCCGTTTAGATTATTCTTTTCACTTTTTACCTGAATTACATGCCAACTTGAATTTAGCTTACGATGTATCTAAAGGCTACGGAAGAATCAGTATTCCAGCTTTTGCAGCACAATCATTCGCTACTGAAGGATCAAGATCACAGTCATTAAATCAGGAAACAAACAAGATTTCTGAGTTCTATTTGAACTATGCGAGAAATATCGGAATTCACCGTATTGATGCGACAGCTGGTTATGGGTATTATGATAATGCAGTTACTGGTTTCAACTTCCCGACCTACCGTGCAACCGGCGCTGTACAAACCACACCAACATTTCCCTTCGGTGTAGAACAAAATAAATTGCTTTCTTACTATGGAAGGTTAGTCTATACCCTAAATGATAAATACATTCTGTCGGGTACCATGAGGGCTGATGCTTCTTCAAAATTCGCAGAAGATAACCGCTGGGGATACTTCCCATCCGTAGGTTTAACGTGGAGAGTAATCGGTGAAGACTTCCTTAAAGACAGCAAAATACTTTCTGACTTGAAATTGAGATTAAGTTATGGTGAGACTGGAAACAAGGACGGTATTGGTAACTACGATTATTTGTCCAAGTACTATGCAAACAGTCCGACAGGCCAGTATCAGGTAGGTAACCAATTCTATGACTACTATACTCCAGCAGCATATGATCCGGATTTGAGATGGGAATCGACCACGACTTATAACGCTGGTATTGATTACGGTTTCGCTGGCGGAAGAATTTCCGGTACTTTGGATGCGTACTACAAAAAAACGAGAGATTTGTTAAGTACCATTAACATTCCAGTCGGTACAAACTTTAACAACTTGTTAACGACCAACGTAGGTAATATGGAGGTTCGGGGATTTGAAGCTAGCATCAATTTCGCTGCCATTCAGAGTGAAAATGTGAACTGGGACTTTGGTTTCAACTTGGCATACAACAAAAGAAAAGTAACCAATTTGACCTTAAACCCTGATCCAGCTTCTAAGGTTGGTGCTGGTAATATCACCGGTGCAACAGGAACGACTTTGAAATATAATGCTGTAAATCAAATTCCAGGTGCATTCTTTGTTTACCAACAAGTTTATAATTCCGATGGACTACCTTTAGAAGGTGTTTATGTAGACAGAAATGAAGACGGCATCATTAATACTAGCGATCAATATTTTTACAAATCACCTGATCCAAATATAACAGTTGGATTTAATACTGCTTTTAGCTATAAGAAATGGACGCTAAGCACAGTGCTTAGAGCAAACTTTGGTAATTACGTGTATGACAACGTAAGCTCCAATTTCGGCATCAAAAGTAATATTTTAAGTCCGAACGGCCCAATCAACAACGCTGCCGTTGATTTCCTAAATACCAATTTTACCAATTATCAATACTTAAGTGATTACTACATCAAAAACGCTTCCTTCCTAAAAATGGATAATGTTGGTTTATCTTACAACTTAGGTAAACTGTCTGCAAACGGCAATACGACACTTAGAATTTCTGGAAACGTTCAGAATGTATTTGTAATCAGTGATTACAAAGGACTAGATCCTGAGTTGGCATCTGGTATCGATTACAATTTATATCCAAGACCAAGAACATATACGCTAGGTCTAAATGTTGGGTTTTAATTCAAAAAGAAAAATGAAAAAATTACATAAAATAGCACTGGTATCTGGAATGTTCCTGATGTCTTTTAGTGCCTGCAAAAAGGAAGACTTAAATTTAAAGCCTACCAACGATGTAACAGCTACAGAGGTTTATGCCACACCAAAAGGATATTCTGAGGCCTTAATCAAACTTTATGCATCATTCGGTTTAACTAGTGCTTCCGGTTCTAGTGCAAGTGAAATCGGTGGTATTGATCCAGGTTTTGCAGACTTTCTCAGGTTATTTTGGACCAGTCAGGAGTTAACCACTGACGAAGCAGTTTGTGCCTGGAATGATATCGGGATTCCCGAGTTAAACAGATCTACCTGGGCAACGGATAACGTATTCTTAAGAGGATTGTATTCGAGAAGTATGATTCAGATTACGTTCGTAAACGAATTCCTTCGGGAAAGTACCCCAGAGAAACTCGCTGAACGAGGAATCACTGGCAATGATGCTGCTGATATCCAGAAATACCGTGCTGAGGCACGCTTTCTAAGAGCCTATCAATATTGGGTACTTATGGATGGTTTTGGTAACCCGCCTTTTGTTACAGAAGAGAATACAATTGGTAAAGTAGCCCCAAAGCAGATTACAAGAGCTGAATTGTTTAAATATGTTGAATCTGAATTATTGGCAATTGAAGCTGATTTAGCCGAACCGCGTAGCGTTTATGGAAGAGCTGATAAAGGTGCAGACTGGGCATTATTGGCACGTCTTTACCTGAACGCAGAAGTGTATACTGGTACGCCTAAGTATACGGAAGCTGTTACCTACTCCAGTAAAGTTATTAATGCTGGTTATGCTTTAAAGTCGAATTATCAGGATTTGTTCAACACCTCTAATACGGAGAATAATCAAGAAGCCATTTTAACCATTAATTATGATGGTATGAAAGGTTCGAATTTTGGAGGAACCACCTTTTTAATCAATGCAGCATTAAATCCTGATATGAATCCGGCATCATATGGTGTGCCAAATGGTGCATGGGTTGGAAACAGAACCCGTCAGAATCTTCCTGCGCTATTTCCAGATACTGAAGGCAACCTAGACAAACGAGGTGTGTTTTTTGGAAGCAAACCTACCGTAGATGATATTAATACATTCACGGATGGTTTGGCAGTGACTAAATTTAAAAATGTAAATGCTCAGGGCGTACCAGCACCATCATTAGACGGTACTTTGAGCTCACTTGACTTCCCGATTTTCAGACTTGCTGAGCAATACCTGATTTATGGCGAAGCGGTTACTCGTGGTGGTGCAGGTGGTACCACGGCGCAAGCACTTGCTTATGTTAATGCCTTACGTACCCGTGCATATGGAAATGCCTCAGGTAATGTAACTAGCATTTCTACAAACTTTTTTATAGACGAACGTGCGAGAGAACTATACTGGGAAGGTCATCGTCGTACCGATTTAATCCGTTATGGCAGATTTACCGGTGGCAATTACTTATGGCCATTTAAAGGTGGCGAACAAGCTGGAAGAGCTATTGACGAAACTCGTAATATCTTCCCAATACCAGCAGCCGATTTAATTGCGAATCCAAACTTAGTTCAGAACCCAGGTTATTAATCATAAGATCTTAAAAACATGAAAGCAAATATCTTAAAAACTGTAGCAATGGGCATGATGATGCTCTCGCTATGGTCTTGTAAAAAGGATGAAGATAGAGTCCTATCTGACGCCAGCCCTGCGGGAACGCTTGCTGCATCTGCGACAAGCGTAAACCTAAACATCGCAGCTGGTGATGCAACTGCAGTTACCTTTACCTATCCTATAGCAACTGTTACCGGCTACCCGGTTCCTGTAACCAGTACCTTGCAGTTTGATCTTAAAGGAAATAACTTTAGAACTGCGAAAGAGACCGTAGTAACAACTACTACTTATAGTGCAACCGTTGCAGAATTAAATAAAATGATGTTAAGCCTTGGCGCGACCATCGGCGCACCTGCAGAAATGGAAGTGCGTTTGAAATCCGCACCTGCACCAAATGTTCCGACGTACTCGAATGTAATCACGATTAGTGGAACACCTTACCTTGCATCTACATGGTTGTATGTTCCAGGAGATTATATTAACTGGGATTTCGCAAATGCAGATAGCTTGATTTCACTTACTGGAAACGGCGTATATGTAGGTATCATTAACATGCCAGCCGACAAGCTTGGCTTCAAGGTTACCACTAAGAAATCATGGGACAGTGGTCTTGCCTATGGCGATGGCGGTGGAGATGCTGTTAGCTCAGACGGAGGTGCAGGCAACCTGAATGCAGGAACACCTGGATTGAAGAAAATCACAGTAGATTTAAACAAGGGCACCTACAAAATTGAAAATGCAGATTCATGGGGATTAGTAGGTGACGCTACACCAGGTGGTTGGGATAACGACACCGACCTGAAGTTTATCAACGACGGAACTGGCCTTTGGAAACTAACCGCAAACCTAAAAGTAGGTAAGTACAAATTTAGAATGAATGATACCTGGGATGTTAACCTCGGTGTTAAAGAAGGAAAATTTGTGAAAGGCGGAGATGATATCTCATTATCAGAAGCTGGAAATTACACGATCTCACTAGACCCTGCAGAACCAACCTACACAATCGTTAAAAACTAAGAACAATACCTGCCCTGCAAATGAATCCATTTGCAGGGCTTCTTTTCATCAATCAACGCTTTTTAACACTTTCAACGCTCATTACACAAAAACTTACAACCAATTTAACTGCTAAATGAGAAATCTTTTTACCTCTTTACTATTAGTCGCTGCGCTCCAGATTAATGCCCAAATTCCTAAACTGGAAAGGGTAGAACCAATGTCATGGTGGGTTGGCATGCACAATCCTAAACTACAACTGCTGGTACATGGCGATCAGATTGCCAATGCTGCTGTGCAGCTGAACTATCCCGGCGTGTCGCTCGTTAAAGTAAACAAGGTAGAAAATCCTAATTACCTCTTCCTGGATCTGGAGATCAGTCCGGAAGCAAAAGCAGGAAAGTTTCCCATCACTTTTGCACAAAAAGGAAAGAAAAACCTTACCTATACTTATGAGCTGAAAAACCGGGATAAAACCCCTGGAAGAATTCAGCCGGTAACCAGTAAAGATGTTATTTACCTGTTAATGCCAGACCGTTTCGCCAATGGTGATCCATCCAACGATGTGGTTAAAGGCTTACAGGAAACCGCACTAAACCGCGACTCCATGTACTACCGTCATGGGGGAGATATCCAGGGTGTAATGAATCGCCTGGATTACTTTAAAGAACTTGGCGTTACCGCCATCTGGATGACTCCAGAAATTGAAAACGATATGAAGCGCGCCTCTTATCATGGCTATGCTGCTACAGATAACTATAAGATTGATCCACGTTACGGTACAAATGAATTGTACAAAGCCTATGTGGAAAAAGCACATGCAAATGGATTAAAAGTTATCAAAGATATTGTACACAACCACATTGGTACCGGTCACTATACTTACAAGGATATGCCTATGAAGGACTGGTTGAACCAATGGCCAACATATACCCAGACCAATTACCGCGATCAGCCGGTAATGGATATCCACGCCTCTGAAGCAGACAGAAAGCGCATGCTCGATGGCTGGTTCGTGCCAACCATGCCCGACTTAAACCACAGAAACCCATACGTACAAAATTATCGTACACAAAACCACATCTGGTGGATCGAGTATGCTGGTATTGACGGACTACGATTAGATACTTACCCATACAATGAAGGTACGTACATGGCAGACTGGGCACTTAAATTAAAAGCAGAGTTCCCAACACTGTCTATTTTCGGTGAGACCTTGGTGAATTCAGCAGCTGCACAATCGTATTTCACTGGCGGTAATACCAGCAACAGAGGTATGGACACCAATCTTCCTGGTATTACGGATGCGGTATTGAAAGATGCGATCTATGAAGCCTTGAATGGTAAAGCAGGATGGACCGACGGCATCTTCCGCTTATATGCAACACTTGCACAAGACTTCCTGTATAAAGACCCAAGCAGCAATGTCGTTTTCATGGATAACCATGACATGAGCAGATTTTACTCTATGGTAAATGAAGACTTCAACAAATACAAGAGCGGCATGGCGATCCTGTTAACCGTTCGTGGTATTCCACAGATCTATTACGGAACAGAGATCCTGATGAAGAACTACTCCAATCCAGATGGCTTGGTAAGATCTGACTTCCCAGGCGGCTGGAAAGGCGACAAAGTAAACAAGTTCAATAAAGCCGGCAGAACGGAACAGGAGAACCAGGCATTTGACTTTGTAAGCACACTGGCAAACTACCGTAAAAACAGTGCTGCCCTAACCAGCGGCAAGATGATGCAGTTTGTGCCTGAAGATGGCCTGTTTGTTTATTTCAGATATGCGGAAGACAACAAGAAAACCGTGATGGTAATTGTGAATTCTGAAGACAAGGCTAAGGAGTTAAAAACCGCACGCTTTGCAGAACGTATCCTACAAGCAACTACCGCCACCAACATCATCACCGGAGCAAAAATCGATAACATTAACACCATAAATATTCCTGCCAGCACTACACTGGTTTTAGAACTTAATTAATGAATATTCATACTGATAAAATAGGATGCCTTTTTGATCTCGACGGCGTCCTTGTAGATACCGCTGTATATCACTACAAAGCCTGGAAAGCACTTGCAAACCGTCTCGGATTTGACTTTACAGAAGCACAGAATGAGCACTTAAAAGGTGTAAACCGGATGCGTTCACTGGAAATGATCCTGGACTGGGGCGGAGTTTCCAAGACAGAAGCAGAGATGCTGGAGCTTGCTGCCAGTAAAAATGCGGAGTACGTGGAAATGATCAGCAAGATGACTGCTGACGAAGTACTACCGGGAACGCTGCAATTACTGGAACAGCTAAAAGCTGCAGGTATTAAGATTGCCCTCGGCTCTGCAAGCAAAAACTCAGGAATGATCCTGGAAAGAACAAATCTTGCACATTATTTCGATGCCATAATTGATGGAAATCACGTAAACGCTTCCAAGCCCGATCCGGAAGTATTCCTGAAGGGTGCCGAAGCACTGGGACTGGAACCTGCGCACTGCATTGTGTTTGAAGATGCACAAGCAGGTGTACAAGCTGCCATTAATGGGGGCATGAAAGTAATCGGCGTTGGTAAGCAAAACAACCTTAAAGGTGCGAATATGGTGATCAAAGACCTTTCTGAAATCTCCGTATCACAAATTATTGACCTGGTAAACGACAAAGCATAAGAATGAAAAATTATATCAAACCAAGCGAGTGGAACATTGTAGAGGAAGGTTTTGATCCTCATTTAAATAAAATCTCTGAAAGCTTATTCAGCATCGGAAACGGTAGAATGGGCCAGCGGGCAAACTTCGAAGAAACGTATACCGGGGAAACGCTGCTGGGCAATTATGTGGCAGGTGTATATTACCCAGATAAAACCCGCGTAGGATGGTGGAAAAACGGATACCCGGATTATTTCGCGAAGGTGTTAAACGCTGCGAACTGGATTGGTATCGACATCAAAGCTGATGGCGAAACACTAGACCTGAACACAGCTAAAGTAATTGACTTCACACGTGTGCTAAATATGAAGGAAGGTTATCTTCAGCGTTCCTTCACTGCAGAACTGCCTTCAGGAAAGGTACTAAGTGTTGTAGCAAAAAGATTCTGCAGCATTGCGGATGATGAGCTTGCTGCAATACAATATCAGGTCGTAGCAAAGAACTTCAATGGTGTGCTTAGCATCACTTCTTCAATCGATGGTGATGTAAAGAACCAGGATTCAAACTACGATGAGAAGTTCTGGGAAGAGGTAAACAAAGGTTTCAATGCAGATACTGCTTTCGTTACTTTAAGAACCAAAAAGACAAACTTCGAAGTTTGTACGGCTACCAACACCCAGATTTTACTGAACAACGAAGCTGTTTCAGCTAAAGCTACGCCGATTGAAAAAGAGAAATACATCGCTTCAAGTATTGAAGTAAATGTTAATGAAGGTGATAGCGTTACCATTGTTAAATACGCTGCAAACATCTCCTCAGAAAACTACGACAAAGCGGAACTGCAAAAAGCAGCAACAGCTGCAATCGCGCGTGCTACGGCTGCAGGTTTTGAGGAACTATTCCATGCACAGGTTGGTGCATGGGCAAACAAGTGGGAAGAAGGTGATATCCTGATTGAAGGTGATGTAGCTGCACAACAAGCCATCCGTTTCAACATTTTCCAATTAAATCAAACCTACACTGGTAAAGACGCAAGACTAAACATCGGTCCGAAAGGATTTACCGGCGAGAAATACGGCGGTTCTACTTACTGGGATACTGAAGCATACTGCATTCCTTTCTACCTGGCTACTGCACCACAGGAAGTGGCTAAAAACCTCTTGGTTTACCGTCACAACCACCTGCAGAAAGCGATTGAAAACGCTCAGAAGTTAGGTTTCAAAGATGGTGCAGCATTGTATCCAATGGTAACCATGAATGGTGAGGAGTGTCACAACGAATGGGAGATCACCTTTGAGGAGATCCACAGGAACGGTGCGATTGCTTTCGCCATTTACAACTACATCCGCTATACAGGAGACGCAAGTTACCTGGCTTCTCACGGACTGGAAGTGCTGATCGGCATTGCCAGGTTCTGGAAGCAACGCGTAAACTGGAGCGCAGAAAAGAACAAGTATGTAATCCTTGGCGTAACTGGTCCGAACGAATACGAGAACAACATCAACAACAACTGGTACACCAATAAGCTTGCTGCATGGTGTTTACGGTATGCTAAAGAAGCGGCGGAAGCTGTGAAAGATCAGGATGCATCAAGATATGAGGCTATCTTAACGCAGGTGAACCTGGACACCAAAGAATTTGAAGACTGGACCAGCATTGCAGATCAAATGTACTATCCATACGACGAGCAACAAGGTGTATTCTTACAGCAGGATGGTTATTTGGATAAGGAGCAAATGCTTGTTGCCGATCTTCCAGCTGCAGAACGTCCTTTGAACCAGAAGTGGAGCTGGGACAGGATTCTACGTTCATGCTTCATCAAGCAGGCAGACGTGCTGCAAGGCATGTACTTCTTCGAAGATGAATTTGACATAGAAACACTGAAGCGCAACTTCAAGTTCTATGAATCTCGTACCGTACACGAAAGCTCCCTTTCTCCATGTGTACACAGCATCCTTGCTGCACGTTTAAGCGATGAGGAAAAAGCATACGAGTTTTACCTGCGCACCTCCAGGTTAGATCTGGACGATTATAACAATGACACCGAAGATGGATTACACATCACTTCTATGGCAGGTACCTGGATGAGTATTGTGGAAGGTTTTGCAGGCATGAAAGTACGCGATAACAAGCTTCAATTTAACCCATTCTTGCCAAGTCAGTGGAAATCGTTCTCTTTTAACATTGGTTTCAGAGGTACACAACTGAAGATCAAAATCAGTGCAGAGGAGCTTTCCATCGTAAACAACAGCGCAGAAACCATTGCAGTAAGCGTATTTAATGAGACATTTGATATCGCGCAGGGCGAGAAAAAGATATCTTTAAAAGCATTAAGCCTGTGAGGAAATTAAAATATCTAGTACTTATGACCATGATGTCTGCAACCGGGATTGAAAGTGCTGTAGCACAGCAGAACGATAAGCTGATGATCTACCAGATGTTGCCGAGGTTGTTCGGCAACACTAAAACGCAGAACATTCCATTCGGTACCATCGAACAGAATGGTAGTGGGAAATTTAACGACATCAATCAGCAAGCCATCAATGGCATCAAAGAGATGGGCATTACCCATGTCTGGTACACTGGTGTTATTGCCCATGCAAGTTTAACGGATTACAGCAAATTTGGTATTCCAACAGCAGATGCAGACGTGGTAAAAGGTCGCGCAGGTTCTCCATACGCCATCCGTGACTACTATGACGTGGATCCGGATCTTGCGGTTGATGTAAAAAACCGCATGAAGGAATTTGAGGCGCTGGTTGAACGTACGCACAAGAACGGTTTAAAGGTTATCATCGACTTCGTGCCCAATCATGTGGCCAGAAGTTATGTGTCTAAAGCAAAACCTGCAAAGGTGATCGACTTCGGTGCACAGGATGATAAAACGGTGGCTTACCATCCGAAGAACGACTATTACTATGTGCCTGGAAAAGACTTCGTGGTACCTACAGATACCAACGTTAACGATGGCTTAGCATCTTTGAAAGATGGCAGGTTTAATGAAAGTCCGGCGAAGGCCACTGGAAATAACGTATTTTCAGAATCACCAAGTAAAAACGACTGGTACGAAACCGTAAAATTAAACTACGGTGTGGACTACCAGAACAACAAACAGACGCATTTCGATCCAATCCCACCGGTGTGGACCAAAATGCGCGACATCCTGGTTTACTGGAGTAATAAAGGTGTTGATGGCTTCCGTTGTGATGTTGCTGAAATGGTGCCTGTAGAATTCTGGAACTGGGTAATACCAGAACTAAAGAAAGTTAAACCTTCGCTGGTTTTCATTGGTGAAGCTTATGACCCCACAGCTTATGAACTGTATTTAACCAAAGGCAAGTTCGACTACCTATACGACAAGGTAGGTCTTTACGATGGCCTTAAGCGACTAATGCGCAATGAACAGAATGCAAAGACCGCTGATATTGACCATGTATGGCAGGTGGAAAGTGCAACTTTTGGAAACAAAATGTTGCGTTTTCTGGAGAACCATGATGAAGAGCGTATTGCTTCAAAAGCATTTGCTGCCAATCCTTGGTTAGCCGTTCCGGCAATGGTTGTTTCCGCCACACTATCCGGCGGTCCGGTAATGTTGTACTCCGGACAGGAAGTTGGCGAAAAAGCAGAAGGTGTTTCCGGCTTCAGCGGCGATGACGGTCGTACCACCATTTTTGATTACTGGGGTGTGCCTGCTTTGCAGCAATGGGTGAACATCGGTAAATATGACGGTGGACTACTTAGCGACGAACAAAAAGCATTACGAGCATTTTACAGTAAACTATTTCATGTTGCCGGTAGATCTGATGCAATCATCAACGGTAAGCACTATAACATGCCCTTAGAAAATAACAGCCGCGCGTATGCCTACTTCAGGTACACCGCAAAAGACCGTATGCTAATCGTGGTAAACTTTGACCGCGAACAAACCTTCGAAAGTGAAATCAACATTCCTTCGGATGTATTATCATCAGCATCTGCAGGTTCAGCGAAGGATATATTAAACGATACACCAGTTCAAATCAACGGTCATTCTATTCGTGTGAAGGTAACGCCTTCCTCGGCACAAATTATTAAATTCTAATTCATTATATGGAACAGGTCAGCCAAAAACAAGTAGCCTCAAAACCTCGCCTTAGTAAGCTTCAGATTTTCAACATGAGTATGGGGTTCTTCGGAATACAGTTCGGTTTTGCCTTGCAAAATGGAAATGCTTCCAGAATCCTGCAGACCTTCGGTGCAGATGTAGAGCATTTATCTTTGTTTTGGCTGGCTGCCCCATTAACCGGTATGATCGTGCAACCGATCATCGGGCATTATAGCGACCGTACCTGGAACAGGTTCGGTAGAAGACGTCCTTATTTCATGATTGGCGCTTTGCTTACTGCAATCGCCTTGATTCTGATGCCCAATTCGGCAGTACTTGCCGGACTGATGCCGCCAATCATCATTGGTGCAGGTATGCTGATGATCATGGATGCCTCCATTAATGTAGCCATGGAGCCTTTCCGTGCATTAGTAGGTGACAAGCTGCCCGAAAGTCAGCGGAGCTTTGGTTTCTCCACGCAAACATTCCTGATTGGTTCGGGTGCCATTGTCGGTTCCTGGCTGCCATACATCCTGTCCGAGTATGTTGGTGTATCTAAGGTTGCCGTAGAAGGCCAGATCCCTAACAACGTAATTTATTCTTTTTACGTAGGTGCTGCAGTCCTTATCGCTACCATCTTGTGGACGGTTATCACGACAAAAGAATATTCACCGGAAGAAATGGAAAGCCACCAGGCTACACCGATACAGGAAGAGCAACATGGCCTGATGACCATCTTTAAGGATTTCAAGAACATGCCACTAACCATGAAACAACTTGGTGTGGTGCAGTTCTTCTCCTGGTTTGCATTGTTCTCCATGTGGGTGTTTACCACTCCTGCAGTGGCCCAGCATATCTACAAGGTAATGCCTGGAGACACGACTTCTGCTCAGTTCGCGGATGCTGCCAACTGGGTAGCCTTCCTTTTCGGTATCTATAATGGTATTTCTGCAGTTTACGCCTTGATCTTACCATGGATTGCAGATAAAACCAGTCGCAAGATTGCCCACGCTTTTTCGTTGGTCTGCGGCGGTGTGGGACTACTATCCATTTACTTCATCACCAATCCGGATCACTTGATCTTTTCCATGATCGGTATTGGTCTTGCATGGGGCAGTATCCTGTCTATGCCATATGCGATCCTTTCAAGCTCCATCCCGGCGCGTAAAATGGGCGTTTACATGGGTATATTCAACTTCTTCATCACCATGCCGCAGATCGTTAACGGCTTCTTCGGCGGTATGATCGTTAAGCAATTTTATAATGGCGAGGCCATTTATGCCATCGTAATGGCAGGGATCTTCATGATCTTAGGTGCCATCTCTGTCTTGTACATCCAAAACAATAAAGAAAAGATATAGTGAAAAAACTTTCCTGTCTGCTGCTTATCCTATGGATAACGGCTTCCGCATGCCGTAAAAACAATCCAGAGGAGCAGGTGCCAGTGCCTGAAAATGTGCCTGTTAGCACCGCAACCGGCCTAATTTCTACCTCAAANNAGATGATACCTTTGAGCTGGTATTTGATGCATCAAAAGGTAATAAAGGCCTTCAGGGCATAAACAAAGACATCTACATCTATGCTGGTGTGATCACGGATAAAAGTACCGGTCCCGGCGATTGGAACTATGTAAAAAGCGCTTCCTTCAATACGGCCGATGCTGCTTCAAAAATGACAGCCAGCGGTCCGGATAAGTACAAGATCAGCATCAGCCCCAGAACATTCTTCGGGCTTCCTGCATCGGAGAAGGTGCTGAAGCTGGTGATGCTTTTTAGAACCGCAGACGGGCAGGCTGTAGCCAGAAACACAGATGGCTCGGATATTTACCTGCCAATTTACGAAGCCGGGAAGTTGAGCGTAAAGATTACTTCACCAGAACTGAATTTCAATTATCAACCTTCGCCAGTGCTTAATGTTGCTGTTGTTGGTTCGGAGGTGTATATCTCGGCAGCAGCTTCGTCTGCGGCTGATCTGAAGCTGTCGCTCAATGGTGAAAGCTTTGCAACTGCTGCCAACGCGACAAGCATCGCTGGAAAAGTTAAGATTACAAAGCCTGGTGTACAGCAGATTGTCATTGAGGGGAATAGCGGAGCGGTAAAAGCTACGGCATCCATTCAGCTGATTGCAACGGCAGAAGCACAAGTTGCTGAATTGCCTTCGCAGGCCAAAGAGGGTGTGGTATTTATAAATGGAGGTACTTCGGCCATCCTGACGCTAACTGCACCGGAAAAAAACAGCGTTTATGTAATTGGAAGTTTCAACAACTGGAGTGCTGATGCTGCGCAGCAAATGAAAAAAACGCCAGATGGCAGGAAATGGTGGATTCAGCTGGATCAGCTTGATGCCAGCAAGGCTTACACCTACCAGTATCTGGTTGATGGTGCGCTGAAAGTTGCTGATCCATATTCAGAAATTATTCTGGATCCTGATAATGACCGATACCTTTCTTCAACTCAGCTGGCCGCACTTCCACCATATCCGGCTGGTCAAACGGGTATTGTAAGCGTGATGCAGGCCAATACGCCTGGTCATACCTTCAAGAACAATGCGTTCAGAAGACCAGAAAAAAATAAGCTGGTGATTTATGAATTACACCTGAGAGATTTTCTGAAGAACAACAACTACAACACGTTAACGGATACTTTGAATTACCTGAGCCGCCTTGGTGTAAATGCCATTGAGCTGATGCCAGTAAACGAGTTTGAAGGTAATTCCAGCTGGGGCTATAATCCATCATTCTATTTTGCTCCAGATAAATACTACGGCAGCAAGGCCATGCTGCAACATTTTATAGATGAATGTCACGGCAGGGGTATGGCGGTGATACTCGATATGGTGCTCAACCATTCCTTCGGGCAGTCGCCTATGGTACAGCTGTACTTTGACCGCAGTGCCAATAGACCTGCGGCAAACAGCCCCTGGTTTAACGCTGATCCGACGCATCCATACAACGTAGGCTACGATTTCAACCACGAAAGTCCAGCTACAAAAAGCTTCGTGAAAAACGTACTCCGTTTCTGGATAGACGAATATAAAATTGACGGTTACCGGTTTGATTTATCAAAAGGCTTCACACAAAAGAGTTCCGGAACATCAGACGCTGCGGTAAATGCCTGGGGTGCCTACGATGCTGGCCGGATCGCCATTTGGAACGAGTACAATGACTACATCAAAAGTGTGGATGCTAACAATTTCTATGTAATTCTGGAACACTTTGCTGCAGATAATGAAGAGAAGGAACTTGCGGATAAAGGCATGATGCTGTGGAATAACCTCAATGGAAGCTTCAATGAAGCGACTATGGGCTACCTGGATAAATCTGATTTCTCCAGAGGCTTTTCTGGTACGCACGGCTTTAGTAAATCCGACAACCTGATCAGCTATATGCAGAGCCATGATGAGGAAAGAACCATGTTTAAGAACCTTTCCTATGGTAATGTTTCCGGTAATTACTCCATAAAAGACCTGAACACAGCTTTAAAACGTGAAGAACTAGCGGCTGCATTCTTCTTCGCCATTCCCGGGCCGAAGATGCTATGGCAGTTCCAGGAGCTTGGATATGATGTTAGTATCGACGCAAACGGCAGAACAGGTGAGAAGCCGGTTTATTGGAATTATTATCAACAACCCGCAAGGAAGGCGCTGTATAATGCTTACTCAAAATTCATCAAGCTGAAAACCAGGAATACGATATTTAATACCAGCAATGTGCAGTTCGGTGTAGCGGGCGGTGTTAAGTACATCAAACTTATTGATGGAGACAATGTAGTAGTGGTCGTAGGGAACTTCGATGTTAGCAGTAAGCAGGCGAATGTAGATTTTGGTGCTGCAGGTTTATGGTATGAAGCCGGCAGCCCGCAGACTTTGAATTTAAGCAGCAGCAACTATACGCAAACACTTGCCCCTGGTGAATATCACATCTACAGCAAACGTGCCTTAATGAACTAAAAATTAGCTAATCAGTATGTCACTGTTATGTTTTAAATAAAATGTCTATTTTTACAGTCCGCTTATGGAACAGATAAAAACGTCATTTGATTTCGAAAAACCAATTGCTGAACTGGTTCAGCAGATCGAAAAAGTAAAACAGGTTTCTGAAAAAACCAAGGTAGACATGTCTGCTACGCTCAGAGAACTGGAAGAGAAGCTGGATGTTACCACAAAAGCTACCTACAGCAATCTTTCAGGATGGCAGAAGGTTCAGATGTCCCGTCATGCAGAACGCCCGCAAACCCTAGACTATATAAACATGATCTGTGAAGATTTTATTGAGCTTCACGGTGATCGTACGGTAAAGGATGATAAAGCGATTATCGGGGGCTTCGCAACCATTGCAGGTGAAACTGTTATGATCATTGGGCACCAGAAGGGTAAGAACACCAAAGAGCGCCAGTATAGGAACTTCGGTATGGCTAATCCTGAAGGTTACCGCAAAGCGCTCCGTTTAATGCGTCATGCTGAAAAGTTTAACAAGCCCGTAATTTCTTTCATTGACACCATGGGTGCATACCCTGGCCTGGAAGCGGAAGAACGCGGACAAGGGGAGGCAATTGCCAGAAACCTGCTGGAAATGTCTATCCTGAAAGTGCCAATCTTATGTTTCATCGTAGGAGAAGGCGCCTCTGGAGGTGCATTGGGTATCGGTATCGGCGACCGTGTGTACATGCTGGAGCATACCTGGTATTCGGTAATTTCTCCGGAGTCCTGCTCATCCATCCTTTGGAGAAGCTGGGATTACAAGGAGCGTGCTGCAGAATGCCTGAAGTTAACTTCAGAAGACATGTTCCAGAACAAGTTGATTGACGGGATAGTGCAAGAACCACTTGGTGGTGCGCACCAAAACCCGGAAGCAATGGCTGAAAACGTTAAAGAACGTATCCTTAAAGATCTGCAGGAGCTTAAACCTGTTCCAACA
The DNA here is from genome assembly GCA_002333205.1 of Pedobacter sp. UBA2067. Lineage (GTDB taxonomy): Bacteria > Bacteroidota > Bacteroidia > Sphingobacteriales > Sphingobacteriaceae > Pedobacter. Next base: position 5,866 of record DDAD01000122.1, on the reverse strand, counting down.
GATGAGCTGATTGCTAAAAGAATCGATAAATTCTGCGCAATGGGTGTTGTTGTGGAAGACTAAAAACACCTATATAAATATACGAAGGCTGTTCATGATCCATGAGCAGCCTTTTTTTATGTTCTGAATTTGACTGACCAATCCGGTATTTAAAAGAAGTGCTGCAAGCTGGCGATGATTAAAAATCAGGATGCAGGTTAACTGGGACCAACCCAGCCCTTGACAGGAGCTTGGCAAGGCAATGGCCGAGTAATGGCCTTGTGAACCCCCTGATAACCCCTTGCCAGAGCCTTGTTAGCCATAAAGCTGGTGCAAAAAAAAGTCCCGCCAAGCTACTGGCGGGACTACGTTTTAGAAAAGTGTTTATTACTCCTGACCCAGGTAAGGACCGAATCGCGCTTCAAGCGCTTTGAATTGATTGTTTATTTTTTCTGCCAGTGGCATCTGTTTGTACTGTGCCGTGGTGTTAGCCATCTGGTTCAGGAAGGACATTCCTAAACGTACATTCTGCATACCCACAAGCCTGTTTTTGCTTTCAGAAACATCTGCTAAGTAGGTGAGCTCTTTCTGAATGTAATCCGCGCAGCGGGTTACAATTTGATTCGCTTTCGCGGTTTCACCAAGGGTGTAGAAGTTTTCTGCCATAAAGTAAGTGCCCATCATTGAGCGCATACCGTAGAACTTATCTGGCATCACTTCAAGATATTTGTTGGCCGCTTGTTTAGCTTCAGCAACTTTACCTTCCTTTAGCATACCAGTAACGGTGTTGTTCCAAACATTGGCGAAGATTGAGATATCATCTGATGACTGTGGATCCAGGTATTTGGCGTGTTTGATGTTACCCCACTTGAATTTATTCATCACATTGTTGTACAATACCGGTGCATTCAATTGCTCGGTTCTGCTTGCAGCCGTATCTGGCGTTAAAGGCATCAAACGTAGTGCTAAGCCTTCATTGTACAGGTAGTTGTCTAAACCGTTGTACTGGTCTGAAGGTACCGTGCTGGCGAAGTAAATTGGTCTCTTCCAGTTGTTGTGTACCAGGATATCGAACATTGCCAATGTACCTTTGGTTACATATCCCTTGTTGAAGGTCCACTGCATGATTGGCGCAATTTTGTCTGCATCTGCAGGGCTTACCGTACCGGTTTTAAGTACATCTTCCGGGTTAACAGTGATGTGGAAGTTCTTAGTTGGAATAAAGTTCTCTTTCGTGGTTTCTGTAACCTGAATTTTATCTTCATCATTATCAGATAATAGAACTTCAAGGATGCTCTTCAGCTCTACAGAACCTGCAATTTTGTAATCCTGGTAGTACATCACATCACGAACACCCTGCACGTACTGCGATTCCTTCATAGAAATCGGCAAGGGCTCAGATTCGTTCATTTTGCGTTTCATACCGTTGATGTACCAGTCGGTATCGAACAAGCTCAGGTTCACCAGACGGATATCCGGACGGATACCTTCCACCTCCTGTGCATACCACAATGGATAGGTGTCATTATCACCATAGGTGAACAGGATGGCATTTGGCGCNNATCGTGTGCCACCATCTTGGTAGAACGGTCGTGGTCGTCCCATCCCTGAGCGGCCATAATGATCGGCGCTGCAAATAGGGAAAGGACCGTTGCACCGATAGCAGCATTCTGCGGCGTAACTTTTTTAGCCAGCCATTCGCGGATAGCGAGCACACCAAAGCCTATCCATATGGCAAAGGCGTAGAAGGACCCGGCGTAGGCGTAATCACGCTCACGAGGCTCTAATGGCTTTTGATTTAAATATAAAACGATGGCAAGACCTGTAAAGAAGAACAGCAAGGCTACGATACCAGCATCTTTCTGGTTGCGCTTAAAGTGCCATACCGCACCAAGTACACCAATAATTAGTGGTAAAAAGAAGAATCTGTTATAAGATTTGCTGTCTACAATGGTTGGTGGCAGATTGCTCTGATTACCTAAAAGGATGGCATCAATCGGTTTAATACCGCTTAACCACTGACCTTCGTAAAGGCTGCCCTGGCCCTGATCATCATTTTGCCGTCCGACAAAGTTCCACATGAAATATCTCATGTACATGTTGCCGATCTGGTATTTAAACAAGAAGCTGATGTTATCGAACAGGGTAGGGAACTGGCTTTCGTCAAGTCCCGTCATGTCTTTGTAGTACTCGACGTGACGTGGATCGTCGCTGTACATACGAGGGAAAGGTGTTGTTCTATCGTATTCGTAGTCGGTCTTTTTACCGGCAATTACATACTTGTCTTCGCCTTTGCGGTAAAGGTTTTTACCTTCTTTAACGGCGACGCGTTGAGAGTTATAGTTTGGTCCGAACAGCAATGGACGATCACCATATTGCTCACGGTTCAAGTATCCAAGCAGTGCAAAAGCATTGTCCGGGTCACTGTTGTTCAAGTTCGGATCTGCTTTGGCACGAATCACGATCATGGCATACGAGCCATAACCAAAGATGATTAGTGCGGTAGAAAGCAGTGCCAGGTTAAGTACACGTTTGCGGTGTTTAATGGAATAACGGATACCATATACCAAGCCTCCGATAAGCAATAATGCAAAGAAAAGCACGCCAGAACCGAAGCCAAGGCCAAGTGTATTTACGAAGAAAAGGTCGAAGTAAGCACCGAAAGAGATCAGGTATTGGATGATACCATACTGCACAACTGCGAGGATCAACACCCCAGCAATAAAGGTCTTGAACACGCCGCCAGTAGTTGGATTAGGCGTTTTCTTAAAATAATATACAAAGGCGATTGCCGGAATGGTCAATAGGTTAAGTAAGTGAATACCAATGGAAAGTCCCATGATGTACGCGATGAACAGCAACCAGCGGTCTGACTGCGGCTCGTCTGCATGTGCTTCCCATTTCAGGATACCCCAGAATACGATAGCGGTAAACAAAGAGGAAAGTGCATAAACTTCGGCCTCTACTGCGGAGAACCAAAAGCTGTCGGAGAAGGTATAAGCCAAAGCACCCACCACACCGGCACCCATGATGCTGATCATTTTGGATGTGCTGATTTCTTCATCTGCTTGTACAAGCATTTTTTTAGCAAGTGCAGTGATGGTCCAGAACAGGAAAAGGATGGTTGCGGCACTGGCAATAGCAGAACCCAGGTTCATGAAATAGGCAACTTTAGTCACATCGCCGAAAGCGAATAGGGAAAAGAAGCGTTCGATCATTAGGAATAGTGGTGCACCAGGCTGGTGTACGACTTGCATTTTGAATGCAGAAGCGATGAATTCACCGCAGTCCCAGAAACTAACATTGGGTTCAAGCGTCAGGATGTAAGTTAAAGCAGCAACTAAAAAGCATATCCAGCCTGTTAAGTTGTTTATTTTATTATACTTCATTTTTAAATTGGGTATAGGTTTTGGGCATATAAATGCTGCCGAAATTAAAGATAAAGATTGATAATAGGGTAGAAGAAAAAAACAGTTTAACAATTTTTAACTCGCTTTCAGTGCTTTACGGGATAGGGCTGAAATTATTTTCAATTTTTTTTGAGGAACATTTGCAGAATTAAAAAATGTGCGTAGATTTGCAATCCCAATTCAAAGCAACCCTTTGACGGAGATTGCCCGATAGTATAAAGGTAGTACGACGGTTTTTGGTACCGTTTGTCTAGGTTCGAATCCTGGTCGGGCAACAAATATTCGGATTGCGAATAAAACCGCAATCCGATTTTTTTTAACCAGCATTGATACCCGCCAATCATGCCATTGCAATTTAACCCAGTTAAACTCTTTGCCGGAACCGGCAGTAAAGCATTAGCTCACAAAATTGCCGCCAGTTACGGCAAACCTCTTGGTAACGTTACCTTAAGCCGATTTAGTGACGGGGAATTCCAGCCTTCTTATGATGAAACTGTTCGTGGATGTGATGCATTTCTAATCCAGTCCACCTGTCAGCCAAACGATAATTTAATGGAATTGCTGTTAATGATCGATGCCGCTAAGCGTGCATCTGCGCATTATATCACAGCTATTGTTCCTTATTATGGTTTTTCCAGACAGGATCGTAAAGATAAGCCACGCGTTGCTATTGGTGCTNNTGTTACAGGCAGCCGGCATCAGCCGCATCATGACCATGGATTTACACGCAGCACAGATACAGGCGTTTTTTGACGTACCTGTAGATCACCTGGACGCTTCGGTAATCTTTGTCCCTTATATCAAGAGTTTAGGACTGAATGATTTGATTATTGCATCTCCTGACATGGGTGGATCTTACCGTGCCCGTACTTTTGCAAAGTTCTTCAATGCAGAAGTGGTGATTTGTGATAAGCGCCGTAAACGTGCGAATGAAATCGAGTCCATGTCGATCATCGGTGATGTAACTGGAATGGATGTGGTTTTAATTGATGACATCATCGACACTGCTGGTACCTTATCAAAGGCAGCTGGGTTGATCATGGAAAAAGGCGCGAAGAGCGTACGTGCAGTATGTACACACCCGGTATTATCAGGAAAAGCTTATGAGACTATCGAGAATTCGGTATTAACAGAGCTGATCGTTACGGATACCATTCCGCTGAAAAGAGAGAGCGAAAAGATCAGAGTTCTAAGTACTGCTGATTTATTTGCTAAAGCCATTGCGAATGTAAACGAGCATGGTTCAATCAGCGAATTATTTAGAGTATAACAATAACAAATAACCGAAGCCAGTACATTGGGTAGGACGCTTCAAATTAATCAAAATCAATAAAATGAAAACAATCGCAATTAGCGGTTCTCCAAGAGAGAACGTAGGGAAACGCGATGCTAAAGAGCTTCGCTATGAAGGCAAGGTTCCTGCAGTATTGTATGGTGGTCAAGAGCAAATCCATTTTGCTGTAGTTGCAACTGATTTAAAAGAAGCTATCTACACACCAGAAGCAAACTTCTTAGAAATTGATATTAATGGTACTAAAAGTAAAGCGATCATTAAAGAACTTCAATTTCACCCACTAACTGACCTTTTATTACACGTAGATTTTCTACAGTTGTTTGACGATAAAGAAATCCTTATGGAGATCCCTGTTAAATTAACCGGAACTTCTCCAGGTGTTAAAATGGGTGGTAAACTGGTTCAGAAATTACGTAAACTTCGCGTTAAAGCGTTGCCTGCAGATATGCCACAAGTGGTAGAAGTAAGCATCTCTAAATTAGAAGTTGGTAACTTGTTCCGTGTACGTGATATTGCTAAAGCAAATTACGTTATCACCAACACTCCTGAAGATACTATCGTATCTGTAGGTATGTCAAGAGCTTTAAAACAAGCTGAACAACAAGCTGGTAAAAAATAAGCTTTCTGCTTTACATGAAAAGAGCCTGTATTTTCGAAATACAGGCTCTTTCGTTTTTGGATTTTTGTTGGTTTGCTATTTACTGATTTTCCAGAACCATAAATTGGTAAGGTGCAAGTAAAACTGATGTTTCAAGTGTTTGCTTTTTACCACTGAATGCGTCTTTCCAGTTGTTATTGTTTAGAGCGTTAATGCTGTAGCTAAGTGCTTTGTTTCTAAGATTAGCGATTACGAGCACTTTCTTGCTGCCAAGTTGTTTTGTAAACACACAAACATCGTTATCGCTGAATGTCTTTAGCTGGCCACGTCTTATGGTCTCGCTATCTTTTCTAAAATTCAGAATTTTCTTATAGGCTTCTGCATGTTCAGGATTGATATTCCAGTCTATTTTACTTGTCGTAAATGGAAACATAAGGCGGTTTGGTGTTCCAACTTCCTGGCCATTATATATCATTGGAATACTTTGCATGTAAGAAACTACAACAAACGCAGCCAATTCTCCTTTTTTGTCATCAAAGAGTTCTAAAGAAGTGCCATCCGAGCTGTTTACATCATGATTGCTGG
>DDAD01000021.1:10681-23182 GCA_002333205.1 Pedobacter sp. UBA2067 | reverse complement strand
TGGTGTTGCTTTCGCGATCAGAGAATGTGTAAGTGTTGGCGAAGACATGGCGAAGCTTGGCTTGAAAGCCGGTCTTGGTGATAAACGCGTAATTGTTCAGGGATTAGGTAATGTGGGGTATCACTCTGCGAAATTCCTTTCTGAAATGGGCGCTACCATTGTAGGTCTTTGCGAGTTTGAAGGTGCAATTTACAACGAGAATGGCTTTAACATCGATGAGGTATTCGCGCACCGTAAATTAACTGGTTCAATCCTTGGCTTTAAAGGCGCTACAGAGTTTAAAAACTCCATGGAAGGTCTGGAACAGCCATGTGATATCCTTGTGCCAGCGGCTTTGGAAAATCAGATTACCGAGGCAAACATCAGAAACATTAAGGCAAAAATTATTGCTGAAGGTGCAAACGGACCAACTACACCAGGTGCAGAGGAAATCTTTACTGCAATGGGTGGTATCATCATTCCGGATATGTATTGTAATGCTGGTGGTGTAACCGTATCTTATTTTGAGTGGTTGAAAAACCTTTCACACGTTGCTTTTGGCCGTATGGAAAACCGCTATGCGGAAAACTCAAATGCGAATTTGATTAACACACTAGAAAGCTTAACTGGAAAAAGCATTCCTGCGGAACACCGCTCAATGTTGGTGAAAGGCGCTTCTGAGATGGAATTGGTAAACTCAGGACTTGAAGATACTATGATCCATTCTTACCATGAGATTAGAGAGACTTTAAAGGTTAAACCTGGTGTTGACACCTTAAGAATGGCTGCTTTTGTTGGTTCTATCGACAAAATTGCTGTTTCTTACATGAATCTTGGTATTTGGCCATAGTCGCTAGAAATATTTCAAAGAAAGCCGCAACAGTTGATACTGCTGCGGCTTTCTTGTTTATATGACTTTCCTTTGAAGATCAGAAACATACGTTTTTTGCTTCAACGGCGTATATACTGCAAACAAGTAGATATGAGATTGAAATTTGCGCTTGCTTTTCTGTGCGGCTTCTTGCTCTCCTGTGCTCGTTCAGACTTACAGGATATTCAGGAGTTAGATGGTTATGCAGTGCTTCCTGCGGCTCAGGCTGATGAGCAGGAGGCGACTTTTGCCGGCGGATGTTTTTGGGCTATGCAGGAGTGTATGATACAGCTTAAAGGGGTAAAGAAGGCAATTAGTGGTTACGCCGGTGGCAGCACGGTAAATCCGACCTACGAAGGCGTTTTAGGAGGGAACACGGGGCATGCAGAGGCAGTGCAGGTGTACTATGATCCAAAGGTGATCAGCTTTGAACAGTTGACGAATGCCTTTTTTCAGGCCCACGATCCCACACAGTTGAACAGGCAAGGTCCTGATGTAGGGTCCGATTATCGCTCGATAGCCTTCTACCGCAACCAAGGTGAATATAAATCTTTGCTCGGTGTGAGAAAAAAGCTGGACAGCTTGGTGTTCAAAAATCAAATCGTTACCGANNACTGATGCTTATAGACAAGTTCTATCCCGCAGAGATGGAACATCAGGACTACTACAAGCGTCACAATTGGGAGCCTTACATCCGACGTGTGTCGAAACCTAAAGTAAGGAAGTTACAGCAATCGATGCCCGAGATGATCAAAAGTGAATACCTGGAATGATATTTTCTTAACCCGCTATTTACCTATAGAAAAGCGCTTTCCATTGTCAGAGAACTATCAATATATGATTAAGAAGATGAATAGCAGAAGGCTGTCAGCTATTAGGTGGGTTTAATTTTTATCTTTGTGAGACCCTTTAAATCTTATTTATACCATGAAAAAAAGTGCAATTATAGGTTTAATAACAATTGCTTTATGTGTTTGTTTTCTGGTGAGCCTGAATGCTGATACCAGCAGTTACTCAACTTTCCAGGAAGCAGCAAAGGAATCCCGCGAATTCCATGTTATGGGTTACTGGGAAAAAGAGAAAGGCATGTACTATGATGCGGAGAAAGATGCAAATCATTTTGCGTTTTATATGAAAGATGAGAAAGGTGCAGTAAACAAAGTTGTTTATAATGGCACTAAACCTCAGGATTTCGAGCGTTCCGAGAAACTCGTGCTGATTGGAAAGATGGAGAAAGATACTTTTTATGCTTCAAAAATTCTGATGAAATGCCCTTCAAAATATAATGATAATCTTGTTGAAGTAAAGCAAGATGGAACTGTAGAACAACCTCAATAGCTTCAAAATACTAAAGCCTTAATGGATACACAATTTATTGGAGAAACCCTCCTTCCCGGGAAAGTCGGACAGTTTTTTATTGTCCTCGCCTTTGCCGCTTCTTTACTATCTACCATCTCTTATTTTTTTGCCACTACAAACAAAGAATTAGATAATAACTCCTGGACCAGGTTAGGACGCATCGGGTTTATCACCAATATGGTGAGTGTGCTCGCCATTGGTGCAACTTTGTTTTACCTGATTTTAAACCACTATAACGAATATTATTACGTTTACTTCCACTCTTCGAAAGCACTGCCGGTGTACTACATTGTGTCTGCTTTCTGGGAAGGACAGGAGGGAAGCTTTTGGCTTTGGGCATTCTGGCAATCGTTGCTTGGATTAATACTGATCTGGAAAGCAAAGAGTTGGGAAAACGGTGTGATGACGATTGTTGCGTTTTCTCAAGTGTTCTTGACCTCGATGTTACTTGGAGTGGATATTTTAGGTACCCGTGTTGGTAGTTCACCTTTCATTCTTCTGCGCGATGCCGTGAATCTGAAAGATATGGCACCAGTGGTGTTTGCTGATCCAGAGAACTTTAAGAACTACCTTAAATTCATCACTGATGGACGCGGATTAAATCCATTGCTTCAGAATTACTGGATGGTTATCCACCCGCCAACCTTGTTCCTTGGTTTCGCAAGTATGGTTGTTCCTTTTGGATATGCCGTTGCCGGTCTATGGCAGCGTAGATATAAAGATTGGGTTAAACCTGCTCTTCCATGGGCGCTTTTCGCCGTGATGGTTCTTGGTGCAGGTATTATCATGGGTTCTTTCTGGGCTTATGAAGCGCTAAACTTCGGTGGGTTCTGGGCTTGGGATCCGGTAGAAAATGCATCCCTGATTCCATGGCTAATGTTAATTGCAGGCGTTCACGTACTCATCGCATTCAAGAATACAGGACACGCTTTCTTTACCGCAATTACGCTGGTTGTATTGAGCTTTATTCTGGTATTATATGCCTCGTTTCTAACAAGAAGTGGTATTCTGGGCGAAACTTCTGTACACTCCTTTACCGATCTTGGAATGTTCGGTCACCTGATTCTTTATAATGTGGTGTTCCTTGCGATTCCGGTGATCTTTATGGCGATACGTTGGAAGGAGTTACCGATAACGAATAAAGATGAAGAGACCTATTCACGTGAGTTCTGGATGTTTATTGGTGCATTGGTTGTAACGGTTGCTTGTATTCAAGTGATCTTCACCACATCCGTACCGGTATTCAACAAAGTGTTCGGAACGAACTTCGCGCCTCCAATTGATCCGATTAAATATTATAACCAGTGGCAGGCGCCGTTTGCCATTCTAATCACAGTTATTTCAGGTTTTTCACAGTTCCTTAAATACAAACGTACCAATGCAAGGAAGTTCTATAGCAACCTGATTGGTAGCATTGTATTCGCCGTTGTGGTTACTGCAGTATATGTTTACATCGCTGATATTTATACCAACCTGATGTACATCCTACTTACTTTTTCAGGTGTATTTGCAATTCTTTCAAATGCGAAGATCCTGATTATGGGCTTCGGTGGAAAAGGTAAACTTGTTGGTGCAGCGGTTGCGCACATGGGTTTTGCGTTATTGTTGATTGGAGCATTAGTGGCTTCTGCAACCAGTCAGCCGATATCACTTAACGCAAGTAACTTCATTCCGGTAAAGGATTTCGAAAAGGCTGAGAAGCCGGGCGAAAACATGGTGCTTTATAAGAATGAGCCTAAAACCATGGGGCGCTATACAGTTACTTACGTTAGTGACACCACCGTAGCACCGAATACTTTCTATAAATTAAACTTTAAGGTCATTGACCAGAAAACTGGTGAAATTAAAGAAGATTTCGATTTAAATCCACACGTTCAGTCGAACGAAAAAATGGGACTAATCGCCTCTCCAGATACAAAGCACTATCTTACCTCAGATATTTATACACACATCACCAGTGCACCTGCTGAGAAGGAAACCCACGAAGATCACGAAGGACATTCTCCTGAGGAAAACTACAAAGCACCGCGGATTTTGAGTGTTAAGCCNNGTGATACCGTTCATACCAGCAGTGGTATTCTTACAGTAAAACCGTTGAACTTCAAGCCTACGGCTAAACAGTTGGTGCTTGCTAAGGAAGATGTTGCAGTGGGACTGCCAATCGAGATTAATCTAAACGGAAAGATCTATAAAACAGAGCCGATATTCCTGGTGAAAGGGAATAACACTTTCGACTTTGCGAGGAATATCGATGAACTTGGGATACGTGTGAGATTTACCAAGATCATACCTGAACAAAACACTGTGGAACTTCAGGTTTATGAAAAGCCGCAACAAGCGAAAGACTGGGTTGTATTTAAATCTATCGAGTTTCCTTACATCAACTTATATTGGTTGGGTACTATCGTGATGGTTGTTGGCTTCATGTTGTCGATCATCAGGAGGAAAAAAGAACTTACTACAAACTAATCAGGACCTGCAGCATTGAGCTGCAGGTTTTGTTTTTTAAACTAAAAGATATCACATGAAGATCGTTTTTCTGGGATCAGGAAATGTCGCTACCCATCTGGCATTGGCGTTTAAAGCATCCGGACAGCAAATTACGCAAGTCTGGAGCAGGAGTAAGGTAAATGCAGCCCAACTGGCCGCGGAGGTGAATGCCTCGGCGATTGAAGATCTTTCTTCCTTAGACCGCAATGCGGACCTTTATCTCGTTGCCGTTAAGGACGAGGCCATTAATGATCTGGTGCCTGCCTTAAAAGGTCTGAAAGGTGTGGTTGCACATACTTCTGGCGCTACCGCCTTAGAGGTACTGGAAGGGCTTGAAAAATTTGGTGTCTTTTATCCCCTGCAAACATTCTCTAAGCAGAAAGCAGTTAATCTATCTAATACACCCATGTGCCTGGAGGCAAATTCGATTGCTACGCTGGATGTATTACAAGCTGCAGCAAAGCTGATCAGTTCCGCTCAATATATGGTTAACTCTGAACAGCGCAAAGTGCTGCATCTCGCCGCAGTGTTCGCTTGTAATTTTAGCAATCATCTGTATCATTTAGGATATTCTATACTGGAGGCAAATGGTCTTGACTTCGAATTACTAAAGCCCTTAATTTTAGAAACCGCACGCAAGATTGAGGATGCGACGCCTTTCGACGTCCAAACAGGACCTGCAATAAGAGGAGATCAGGAAACTATGGTAAAACATTTGCGGCTTTTGGATGACCGCCGGGACTTGCAGGAGATCTACAAAACTTTAAGTGAAAGTATTAAAAAGACGCACCTATAACAATATTGCGGTTTACGCTTCTTATTTTTGAACACGATTATGAGCATTTATAAATTAAAAATAAACTTCGAAGATAAAACTAAAGAACCCGTAGAGCTTCCGATCGCAGGAGGTGAAAACGTTCTTGATGTTTGCCTGGACAACGGAATCCAATTACAACATAACTGTGGTGGCGTTTGCGGTTGCAGTACCTGCCATGTATATGTAACTGCTGGTATGGATAATATTCAGGAAATCTCAGACAAGGAAGAGGATTTTATTGACAGAGCTGTTCGCCCGAGGATCACCTCGAGGTTGGGCTGTCAGTGTGTAGTTTTATCTGGAGATATCTCCGTTACCATCCCGGATCAGTCGGAATTCCTTGGTCACTAATTAAATTTAAATAAACGAATATGCAGGATAAATTCGCGCTTCCAATTTATTGGAACGACTATGAAGACATCGCACAAGAGCTTTATGAGAAGTTCGGAGATGAATTTAATGAAGGTAAAATCTACCGTGTACGGTTTACCGAACTATTGGAATGGGTGCTTACATTGCCGAACTTCAAAGGTACACGAGAAGAAAGCAATGAGGGCCATCTGGAGCAGATCCAATCGGCATGGGTATACGAATGGCGCGATAACCAGGACTAATGTTCTTGCAAAAGCTTCGTGATATCACCACGCTGATTTTTGACGTCGACGGGGTGTTAACAACAGGGGATATCCTAGCGTCAAATACGGGCGAGTTTCTGCGAACGTTTAACATCAAGGACGGCTACGCGCTTCAGCTTGCTGTTAAAAAAGGTTATCATGTGTGCATCATTTCCGGTGGGAGTGGTGAGGCTATGCAAAAACGCTTTGAAGGGCTGGGTATCAAGAATATCTACCTTGGGGTATCCGATAAAGTAACTGTTTTCGAGCAGATCTTAGCGCAGTACCAGCTTCAACCCGCAGAAGTGTTGTATATGGGGGATGATATCCCTGACTATAAGATCATGAAGCTTGTGGGGCTACCAACCTGTCCCGCTGACGCGGTTGAGGAGATCAAGGCGCTTTCAACTTATATTTCCCCTTTTAGCGGCGGTAAAACTGCCGTTAGAGATGTCATTGAAAAGGTACTTAAAATTCAGGGGAACTGGTTTGATCCAAATCCTTCAGCAGCTGATTCGGCGATATAAAGATATTATTATCAATAAGAAAAGCGGCTGTGAGCCGCTTTCCTTATTTTAGCAAAAACTTAAAAACTATGCTTGTTCAAAACCATCCAATTATACTTGCTTCGAAATCTCCACGTCGGCATGAGCTCTTAAAGCTCATGGATCTTGATTTTGAGGTAATGCTCAAAGACATCGATGAAAGTTATCCTGAAGGCTTAAAACCACATCAGGTTGCTCAATACATCAGTGAGCAGAAAGCTAAAGCTTTCCTCCCTGACGAACTTAAAGCCATAGTAATTACTGCCGATACCATTGTTTCCTTTCAAAATGAAATACTTGGAAAGCCCAGGGATGCAGCACATGCAGTTGAAATGATCACGAAGCTTTCAGGGAATATGCATGAGGTATTTACTGGTGTAAGCCTTGCCTACAAAGGAGCGTTACACACCTTCTTCGATGTGACGGAAGTTTATTTTAGACCATTGAATGCTGCACAAATCAATTATTATGTGAAACATTACAACCCTTTTGACAAGGCTGGCGCATACGGTGTGCAGGATTGGATCGGCATGATTGGCGTGGAAAAGATCGTGGGATCCTATACCAACGTCATGGGACTACCAACAGAAAAACTTTATACAGAGCTGTCTAAGTTATAATCTTCTTTCAGGCTAGCGAGAACACCCATCTTCAGGTCGTATGTGGAAAGGCTAAGTTGTCTGATGCGTGTATTTTCGAGTACAAAGTTCACCAGAAGGGCGGCAATCACGATCATATCTACCCGAAGTGGAATAAGGCCTTCCATATGCAAACGTTGTTCATGGGTAGAGTCAATCAGTCGGTTAGCCAGCTGCAGATACTGCATGAAGTTGATGTCCCCTGAAGCAATAGCATTCGCAGGCCTGTTGTTTTGAATCATCAGCATGCCTGCGAATGACTCGAAGGCACCGGCTGAACCGATGAGTTTTAAAGGTCTGTGCTGCTCACACTGTTGCAATAGCTCGGCCGTTAAATTTGCCAGATGGTGATAAATGGCCGATTTCTCTTCTTGACTTATTGGGTCTGATTTGAAGTACGCCTGCATCAAACGTGCAGCACCAATATCATAGCTTTTTTTCCAGATCACTTCAGTAGGCGTACAAAGGATAAACTCTGTGCTACCACCTCCGATATCCATTACCAGGCTCGTACTTGTGATTAGCCCAGTTGCTTGTACCCCTTTGTAGATCAGAGATGCTTCCGTTTCTCCATCGAATACCTCAATGGCAATACCGGATCTTTCAAGGGCTGCTTCAACGAACTCCTTTCCGTTCGAAGCACTACGTACAGCAGAGGTGGCTGTAGCTTTCACTACATCCACCTTATGTGATTTCATTGTTGCTGNNAGCGCTGCCAGTCCTCGTTCAAAGGCTGCGGGAATAATAATGTTTTCATTGATCCTACCTTCGCCCAACTTCACTGCAACCGTAGTTTTATAGATTAGTTCTCCATTTCCTGCCTCCAGATCAGCAATAATGAGGTGGAAGGTGTTTGTGCCCAGATCTATAACAGCTGCTCTCATGAATTAATTTTTATAGGTAAACCATTTTACCATTTCCTTGAAGTTTGTCTTTTTACCGTACATCAGTATACCAACGCGGTAGATCTTAGATGCAACCCAAACCGTGCCAATAAAACCAACCACCAGAATCGCCATGGACAAAGCCAGCTGCCAGTCAGGTACGCCATAAGGTAGTCGTACCATCATTGCGATAGGGGAGGTGAAAGGGATCATGGACAACCAGAATGCGATTGAACCATATGGATCATTGGTTACCACACTTAAAGAGAGTGCGTAACCCAGAAACAGTGGCATCATGACCGGCATCATAAACTGTTGGGTTTCCGTCTCATTGTCCACGGCAGAGCCGATGGCTGCGTACAGGGCGCTGTAGAACAGGTAACCTCCAAAGAAGAAGAATAAGAATACCACCACGATCTTTCCAATTTCCAGGTTTGCCATACTCTTCTGGATATCGCCAAAAGGACTATCCTTAACTGCGGCAGCTGAGGTAACCTTACTTCCATCGTTCTGCACCATGGTGGTTTGCTTCAAATCCTCGTCTGATACAAAAACCTTCATCACGGCAGTTGAAATTGCTGTTGTCAATACAATCCACAGTAAGAACTGGGTTAAACCAACCAGCGCAATACCTACGATCTTTCCAAGCATTAATTGGAAAGGCTTCACCGAAGAGATCATCACTTCAATAATGCGGCTGGTTTTCTCTTCAATTACACCACGCATCACTTGAATGCCGTATAGCATAATAAAGATGAACATCAGGATTCCGGAGACATAAGCGATAATTGTACTTGCACCGGCACTTGAATCTTCCTCTGCACCCGTTTCCGCGATCTTTTTAACACTAATGTTTACAGATGATTTGAGATTATCAAGATCCGCCTGCTCAAGCCCTGAAGCTTTCAGCTTCTGGTTGCGGATTAACTCTTCAATATGATCTGAAACGCGGCCACTTAAATTCATGCCGGCTTGCTTTTCACCCAGGATCTGAACACCCTCAGGTTTGTCCAGCGAAAATTCAGGAATGTATAAAATGTAGTCGTAAGCGGAATTTTTAACTGATTTCTTCATCTCAGCAAGTGGCTTATCTACATAGTCGTACTGTATGTTTTTATTTGATTTTAACTTTTCGGTGATCGTTTTATTTTCATTCACAACAGCGATCTTATCTGATGTGCCGGTTACACCCTGAATGGAAAAGTAAATGATCAAACCATAGAACAACGCAATGATAAGCGGGCCAAGTAGCGTCATGACAATGAACGACTTCTTTTTAACCCTCGACATATATTCACGTTCAATGATGAGTAAGGTTTTGTTTGTGGCCATTAGTTTACGTTTTTAACTTTTTCAATAAATATGTCGTTCATGGTTGGGATCACCTCATCCAGGCGCTGAATGCTTACATGTGGCAATAAAGCGAGAAGCACCTGATTTGCAGTTTGTCCAGGACGCANNTCTTAATTCTTGTTACATCACCAAGTTGCTGACGCTCCAGCACCGAGAATACCGGATCTGCCTGATTCAGGCTGTACTCACCTTCATATTCCACCCAATAGGTATTGTTCCTGTAGGTTGACTTGATGTCGCCAACAGAACCATCCAGGATCTTCTTAGAGCGATGTATTAACGCAATATGGTCACATAGTTCTTCCACCGATTCCATGCGGTGCGTAGAGAAGATGAAGGTTGCACCTTGCTTATTTAACTCCAGGATTTCGTTCTTGATGATGTCCGCATTCACCGGATCAAAGCCCGAGAATGGCTCATCCAGAATGATCAGTTCAGGTTGGTGAAGTACCGTAGCCACGAACTGTACTTTCTGCTGCATACCTTTACTCAGGTCTTCAACTTTTTTCTTCCACCAGTCCTGCATCTCCAGCTTTTCAAACCAATATTTGATCCGCTTGGTGGCCTCCTGATTGCTAAGCCCTTTTAATTTTGCCAGGTAAAGAACTTGTTCCCCGATCTCCATCTTCTTATACAATCCACATTCTTCCGGCAAGTAGCCGATCTGAGCAATATGGTCAGCATTCAGGCGCTGTCCATTAAAGAATACTTCGCCGCTGTCAGGGCCGGTAATTTGTGTAATGATCCGGATGAGGGACGTTTTGCCTGCACCATTCGGGCCCAACAGGCCGAAGATCTTTCCTTCCGGTACTTCGAGGCTTACCTCGTCTAAAGCCCGGTGGCTGGCATACTGTTTAACAATGTTTCTTACGCTAAGCATTTTATTAATTTAGATATAATATTATGTTAGTAAGTAAGATCCATTAAAAGTTACACGCAAATCGGTAATATTTATTAACATGACTTATCAACATGCGGAATAGTAAGCCATAAAAAAAGCCATCCCTAAGGATGGCTCTTCAGAAAAAATAAAAAAATTAATTATTCAAAGTATTCTTTCATCTTCTCGAAAAAGCTTTTATCGTTTTTACCTGGTTGCGGTTTGAAGTTAGGTGAGCTTCTTAATTTTTCAAGAAGGTCTCTTTCTTCGCTGCTCAATGCTTTCGGCGTCCAGATGTTCACATGAATAATCTCATCACCACGTTGGTAAGAGTTAATTTCTGGAATACCTTTTCCTTTTAAGCGTAAAAGCTTACCACTTTGGGTGCCTGGCTCGATCTTAATTTTCGCCTTACCATCAATGGTTGGTACTTCAGCGCTGAAGCCTAATGCTGCGTCAATGATACTGATGTGCAAATCGTAAACGATGTTGTTTCCTTCACGTTTAAGCGTCTCATGAGGAATTTCTTCGATAAGGATAATCAGATCACCTGGGATACCACCGTTTGGACCAGCATTACCTTTACCGCTCATGCTTAACTGCATACCATCACTTACACCTGCAGGGATGTTAATGGTGATGGTTTCTTCACCTCTAACGGTACCCTCGCCATGGCAGGAGTTACATTTGTTGGTAATCTNNTAGAAGAAGTCTGCATCTGCCCAAGAATGGTATTGGTTACTCTTCTTACCGCACCGCTACCACCGCAGGTACTACAAGTACTAACTGAGTTACGATCTTTAGCGCCACTGCCGTCGCAAGTCTTACAGGTAACCTGTTTGTTTACTTTTATCTTTTTCTCTGCACCATTGGCAATTTCCTCCAGTGTCAGTTTAACCTTTATTCTAAGGTTTGAACCTTTGGCAACCCGGCGACCGCCACGTGATTGCTGCTGTCCACCAAAGAAACTATCGAAAGGACTGCCGCCGCCGCCACCGAAAATATCTCCAAATTGGCTGAAGATATCCTCCATGTTCATGCCGCCGCCACCGTAGCCACCGCCACTAGCTGCAGAAGAACCTACACCTGCATGGCCATAATGGTCATAACGCTGTTTCTTTTCCGGATTGCTAAGCACTTCGTAAGCCTCAGCAGCTTCCTTGAACTTATCCTCTGCGGATTTATCGTTCGGGTTTTTATCCGGGTGATATTTTATGGCAAGTTTCCGGTAGGCCTTTTTGATTTCGTCTGCCGAAGAACTTTTGGAAACACCAAGAATATCGTAATAATCTCTCTTACTCATAATTTTAACTACCTACAACAACTTTAGCAAAACGGATTACTTTATCATTCAAAGTATATCCCTTTTCAAGTTCATCTATTCGTTTGCCCTTAAGTTCTTCACTTGGAGCAGGAATTTTTGTGATTGCTTCATGTAAATCGGTATCAAACGGTGTGTTGATACTCTCCATCACTTTCAAGCCTTTTTGGCTTAGAAGGCTTACTAATTTATTGTGTACCAATTGTACACCTTCTTTAATCGGGCCAACTTCAACTGCAGTTTCAGCAGCTTTATTTGCACGATCAAAATCATCCAGAATAGTAAGTAGCGATACAATAACGTCTTTTCCGGCAGTTTGCAATAACTCCATACGTTCTTTTTGCGTACGACGTTTGTAATTATCAAACTCAGCAAATAACCTCAAGTATTTGTCGTTCAAGGCAGCGTTTTCCTGTCTAAGCTTTTCTTCTACAGAAAGTTCTGGAGTTGCTTCATTTTTGGTCTCTTCAGCACCAGTATCTGCTCCGCTTTGTTCTGCTGCGTTGGTTTGCTCTGCAGTAGTTTGTTCGTTTGTTACTTGCTCTTCGGCCTTATTTTCCATATTCGTGGTATCGTTATCGTTCTTTTTCTTCTTGCTAAACATGGTAGAATAGAATTTTTGGTGGTAAACTCAAAAGGTTTGCCAATGAAAGAATATCAGCCATGCTGTCAGCGTTCCTAAAAATTGCTGATCATTATGGCTGAAAAGGAATAATTATGTCAGCTTTGGTTTTAGCTGATGGTAGCATC
>DDAD01000021.1:10196-10666 GCA_002333205.1 Pedobacter sp. UBA2067 | reverse complement strand
GAAAACCGCTGTTCCACTCTGACTGATCTGCTTCAGCAGCATCACAATTTCTTCAGAAGTATCCGGGTCAAGGTTTCCGGTTGGCTCATCAGCAAGGATGATCTCCGGGTTGTTCAGCAATGCGCGTGCAATAACTACACGCTGCTGCTCACCGCCAGAAATCTCATGAGGCATTTTGCGGATCTTCGATCTTAGGCCTACCTTTTCCAGCACATCTTTGATGCGCTCCTGAATCAGATTCTTGTCTGTCCAGCCGGTAGATTTCAGCACAAATTCCAGGTTCTTTTCTATGGTGCGGTCGGTAAGCAGCTGGAAATCCTGAAACACAATACCCAGCTTTCTGCGCAGATAAGGTACATCACGGATGGCAAGTTTCTTCAGATCGAAGCCCGCTACACTACCTTCACCATTACCGATATGAAGGTCGCCATAGATGATTTTTAGCAAACTACTCTTTCCGGAGCCAGTTT
>DDAD01000021.1:0-10184 GCA_002333205.1 Pedobacter sp. UBA2067 | reverse complement strand
AAAGGCAGATCATTGATCTCACTCATTATATAAGGTATCTTATCCGTAAGGCCGAGTTTCTCCAGAGATTTGTCCGGGCGATCGAGCCTGAAATACGCCAGTAAGGTAAACTTATCGTCCCTCAGCTGCACGTAATCTGGAATTTTGGCAATGCCTTTTACTTTAATAATATACATTTTGTTCAAAAATAGTATTTACAATTGAAATTCATGCAAGCGATGCCTTCAGCGGGGAAAATAGCGGTACATTATGTAATTTCGAAAATAGAAAGCTGGCAGGAACGTCAAGGCTTTTCCAGAAGCCTGTGCTAACGAAACTGAAGTACAGAAAATAAGCCGGGCAGGATGACAATAATCACCTGAAATGGCTGTTCTTTAAATAACAAACCTAAAATTTAGAACATGGGACTAATCAGAACAATTAAAAAGGTTGCACCAGGCGGCCTCGAAAAAGGAGAAGAAGAGGGGCAGGAGGAACAGAAGAAAAAACTAGTGCTTAGCTTGATTACGCAATTGGGCCTGTCGGATGAGCAAGCTTCGGAAGTTGCCCAGGTTTCCGTTTCTTTTGTGAAAGAGATCCGGGCAGAACTGCCTGCAAAGAAATAGGTCTGGAAAGCTTGTGCCGCTATTAAGCTATAGCGATTTCAGGAAATCTACTGTATTCACATTATCAGCATAATCCCAAAGCTTTGGCGATTGACTTTGACCAAATGGTAAAATGGCAATGTTCAGATTCAGGGGTGCTTCAGAAACCACACATTGGATTTGATCTTGTTGGGCCGTCAAGCTTTCTGCAACAGCATCAATATTGTCGTATTCTTCAAAGTACAATACGGCAAGCGGAGAGCTCATGCTGTTATCTTCCTTCAAAAGTAAAAAGCCGTTATCGTAATGCTGCACCTGGTTAACCAGGTAAATGGACTTATTATAATCGTAGTTATTGTTGTATTTAAAATGGTTAATGATCGCTTGAAAAGCCTCAAGCGGTTCAAAGAACTTCTCGATCTGATAACCTTTAGGTATAAAGAGTTTAGACACATTTCGGCAACCCAGACCAAAATAGTCGAATATATCATGCCCGAGCTGTGCAATAGCTTCCTCACTTTCATCTCCAGTCAGTACAGCTACGCTATTCCGGTTTTTACGGATAATGTTCGGCACCTTTCCAAAGTAATAATCGAAATATCTGGAGGAGTTGTTGCTGCCAGTTGCAATGATGGCATCAAAATCTTTTAAGCGATCTGTGTACTGAATCTGCTCCTTCAGAGCAGGTTCTATATCAACCAACACCTTTAACAGCGCCGGTAATAGCTTGTCATCCGAAGAGGAGAGCTTAATCAGTGCGATATTGCCGGTAGCCAATACGGAAAGCACATCATGAAAGCCAACCAGCGGGATGTTTCCGGCAAGTACTAAACCGACCTTCTTAGGCGTTTCAGAAATAACAATGTGCTCAAACCATTTCTCGAGATCATTGTTGTTGAGCATGTTACTAAGGGATACTACCGCTCTTTTTACTTCCTCTGGCGTGAACCAGGCATTATGATTGCTTGAACCTTCGATCACTGCATTAAAAGCAGGATCTGGATCAGCCATAAAGGCACCCAGTTTTGTAAAAGCAATTATTAATTTTTCAGCGCTAAGGAATGGCATATTTCCGGTAATTTAAAAGTAGATTGTTATATTTGCACCGCAAAGGTAAACTTAGCATAGATATAAAAGAAGACATGGCTATTAAAATAACAGATGAGTGTATAAACTGCGGAGCATGTGAGCCGGAATGCCCTAATAATGCAATTTATGATGCCGGTTCTGCATGGAGATTTTCTGACGGTACCAACCTAAGAGGAATTATTGACTTCGGTACAACCCAGGTGGACGCAGAAGCAGTTCAGGATGCAATTTCGGACGAGTACTATTACATTGTTTCCGATAAGTGTACAGAGTGTAAGGGTTTCCATGATGAACCTCAGTGTGCTGCAGTTTGTCCGGTAGACTGCTGTGTGGATGATGAGGATGTTCGTGAGACAGAAACTGAATTACTAGAGAAGAAAGCCTGGTTACATCAGGAAGGATAATATTATCTATATTTATTTAAAGCCGCTACAGCAATTGTAGTGGCTTTTTTTTGTACCCTGCTTTGGCGAAATGATTAACTTTGCGCTTCTCCATGATCCATCTCGATTTGAAGCGCTGCCCCAAAGGCTTTTTCTTTTTGCTCCTTTTTATATTCGCATATACATCGGCTACTGCACAGCGCCCTGTTGAGATTCGTGACGATGTAAATCAGCACATATTCACCTATCAGGAGATTGAGCTACTTGAAGACCCTTCCGGTATGCTGAGTTTAGATCAGATTCGCCAGTCAGACCAACAAGGCCATTTTAAAGCAAGCAAGGCCAGTACGCCGCAAACCTTAAATTTAGCTTCCAATTATTGGTTTAAAATAAAGATCAAGAGCAATCCTACTGCAAAAAAGCATTACATACTGGAATTCTTCGATCAAACGATTGACGAGATATCGGTTTACATGCCAGATGCACAGGGCGCCTATCAGGAAGTTTTGCTTGGTGATCAGTTTCCTTTTGCCGAACGCCGGTTAAAGCACAAAAACTTCGAAATTCCAATTGATAACTCCGGCGAAGCGACAAACATCTATTACATAAAGATCAAGTCATCCCAGATCGCAGATGCGATAATCGTGCTTCGTTCCGTAGATTTCTTCATTGCTTATGCGTTGAACGAATACCTCTTTTTCGGCGTGTTCTATGGAATGATTCTCGTATTCAGCTTGTATAATCTGGTATTGTTCTTCTCCATGAAGCAACGGGAGTACTTATTTTATGTACTATACATCCTGAGCGTTGGTGTTTATGAGATGAGCACTGATGGCATTGCCTACCAATACCTATGGCCCAACAATCCAGCATTCAATCAGATTGCCTATGCTGTTGCGCTTTGCAGCACGAGCGTGTTTGCATTACTGTTTACCCGGCAGCTATTACATTTAGAAGAAAAAGCGCCTACAATCAACAGCATAATTGTTGGTACGATCGCGCTGAGAGTACTCTTTTTCTTTTATAGTATGCTCTTTGATCAGTCTTTGTTCAACTTTAAGTTCCTGGAGGTTGTACCGCTTAGTCTGGCCTTTTTTGCAGGTATCTTTGTTTATTCGAAGGGGTATCAAGCGGCCCGTTTCTTTGTACTGGGATATAGTGTGCTTTTCATAGGCTTCGTGTTGAAGTTCCTGATCATGCTAGGGTATGGGTGGTTAAACTTTGGTGTAGTAAGCTATTATAGCCTGAGTTTCTCCTTCGTCGCTGAAATGGTACTCTTCTCCTTTGCAATAGCGGACCAGCTTAGATTATTAAAAGACAATATAAACCGCGAGCTCGAATCGAAAGTCGCTGCCCGGACCCAGGAAGTGTCACAGAAGTCGCTGATCATCGAGGCTAAAAATACGGAACTGGAAGAAATGAATGCCCTTCTGAAAAAGCAGGCTGAGGATATCAGCAGGATGAACGTCTTACTGGAGATGGATAATCAGGAGCTAAATACCAGTGTAGAAAAGGTCACCAGGGCGCGTGTGATGTCGGCCGAAATGGATTTTGAGGAGTTTAGCAGGATATACCCTGATAAAGAAACGTGTTACCAATTCCTGGCAGATCTAAAATGGAAGAATGGCTATGCCTGTCGAAAGTGTAAGCATACACAATTCTATCCCGGGCACACCCCTTATAGCAGGAGATGTAGCAAATGCGGATACGAGGAATCGGTAACATCCTACAGTATTTTTCACAATACCAGAATTCCAATCAACAAAGCTTTTTACATGGTTTATCTGATCTATACAACCAAAGGAAAAGCGTCGTCACATAAGATTTCTGAAGTCTTAGACATGCGTCAAAGCACCTGCTGGGCTTACAGTTCACGCGTAAAAACAGCAATGGACGAGAAGAAATCCTTGCTCAAAAGGTCAGGTAAACAAGGCTGGAGCCAGCTGATCCTGGAATAGAACAGTTTTTTTACCCATTCATACAAAAGAAGTGACTAGGGTATAGAAGCGTATCAAGTCCTTAAATCTCAGCGCTCGAATATGGGTGTTTGCGCCTGGTATTCAGTCATAAACCCGATTATTGATCACGGTACTGAAGCGTATCAAAATTTTACAACAATCTGTTAATCAATATGTTATAATGGTTTTTTTGTTTTGTTTACTTTGATATAAGCTGAAATAGCATCAACTTTACGGCATCCAATTATAAACTACAAAAAGCAATGATGACAAAGAGAATTGCGCTGTTTGTTGTTTTTCTACTGTATGGTTTCTCAATCNNACAGGAGATTACAATAAACGGGAGCGTAAAAGACAAACAAGGACTTGCACTACCTGGAGTATCCGTCCAAATTAAGGGCGTCCAAAGAGGGGCAGTTACCTCCGCCGAAGGAAGGTTCACATTATCGGCACCAGCCCAAGCAACACTAACATTTTCATTTATCGGTTACACAACCATCGAACAGCCTATTGCAGGAAAAACGTCGATGAGCATTGTAATGTCTGAAGACGATAATCAGCTTGACGAAGTTGTCGTGATCGGTTACGGAACAACAACAAAAAAGGACATTACCACTGCTGTTGTTTCTGTTTCTTCTAAAGACATCCAGAACCAGCCGGTTACCAACCCGCTTCAAGCCATTCAGGGTAAAGCAGCGGGTGTACAGATTACCTCACAGTCAGGTAAGCCAGGCGCTGGAGTAGCTGTAAGTATCCGCGGAAATACCTCCATTACAGCGTCTAATAGCCCGCTGTATGTAATTGACGGAGTAACCTCCAGAAACGCAGATTTCCTGAATCCTAACGACATCGAAACCATGACCATCCTTAAGGATGCGTCTGCAGCTGCAATTTATGGTTCGAGTGGTGCAAACGGTGTAATTTTAATCACCACAAAGAAAGGTACTGCGGGTAAACTGCAGGTAGGATTCAACGCCTTTACTGGTTTCTCTAACTTATGGCAACAGCAAAAGGTCCTAAATAGCGCACAATATAGCGCATTAATGGATGAGCTTGGCTACCAAAGCATTGGTACTCAACAAACAGACTGGCAGGACCTGACTTTCGGTACAGGAAAACAGCACAGTTATCAGCTTTCACTTGCCGGCGGAATCAAGGGTGGTCAGTACTACTTCTCTACCGGATATCAGCGTGACCAAGGTACCGTTGCTCCGGCAGTACTCGATAAGTATACTGCCAACTTCAATGGATCGCAAAAACTTACCAAGTGGTTAACCCTAACGGGCTCTGCTTCATTTACCTCAAGAAAGTCAATCGATGTAAGTGATAATGCAGGTGTAGCGCGTGGTGGAACGATCTTGTCTGCCTTAACAACGCCGCCGAACATCGGTATCTTCAACGAAAATGGACAGTATGCCGGTAATCCAAATGCTGGTGGCTGGGAAAACCCGATTGCAAATGCATATGCTGCAAAGAATGCCACAAGAAACTTCCGTTTTCTGGGTGCATTCGCCGCACAGGTGAACTTTACGGATGATTTCTATTTCAAATCGAGCATCAGTACCAATAATAGCAACAACTTTTATAACTACTTCCTGAATCCATTCTCTACAAACTACGGTCGTACAGAAAAGGGTATTTACAGAGACAATCAAACCTACGACAAAGTATGGTTGAACGAGAACATTCTGAATTACGCCAAAAACTTTGGTCAGAATGCATTTACCGCCACCGGTGGTATGACCTTGCAGTCATCTGATTACAAGTTCTATCCTTATGAAGTAACCAGATTTCTAGATCCAAATGGCAACATGCTTCAAGATGGAACTTCCATATTGCCGCAACTTCCGTCATTTGCACAATGGACAAAGCGTTCATATCTGGCGCGTGTTACTTATGCTTATGCAAATAAATATCTATTCAGCTCTAACATGCGTGCGGATGGATCATCAAGGTTTGCCAAAGAAAATCGCTTTGGTTACTTTCCATCGGTATCTGCAGGATGGCGTTTATCGGCTGAAAACTTCATGAGTGACAGTAAAGTGATCAACGACCTGAAAATCAGAGGAAGCTGGGGTAAAGTAGGTAACGATGAAGGTATCGGTGATTACGCTTATTTGGCACTGTATCAATTGACACCTCAGGGTTCTTATAACAATACGCAACTGGAGAACAGAAACATCTCCTGGGAAAAGACTACCCAGACCAACATCGGATTGGACCTAAGCATGTTCAACTCTAGAATTACCTTTACTGCAGACGCCTACATGAAGAAAACAGACGATCTTTTGATCAATGTTCCTTTGCCAGGGGCAACTGGGTTCGACAGTCAGGCCCGTAATGTGGGTTCTATGGAAAACAAAGGTTTAGAGTTTGTATTATCGACCAAAAACTTTGACCGTGAGAAATTCAGCTGGACTACAGATCTGAACTTATCCATCAACAAGAACAAGGTAACAAGCCTTGGTAATTCACTTAGCTCTATAAACTTCGGTGGCGTGTATGAGCGCGACGATGCAATCAGAGTTGAAGTTGGTAGACCTTTAGGTGCTTTCTACGGCTACCAGTTTACAGGTGTTAATGCACAGACAGGTGCTGCGGAATATGCAGATCTTAATGGAAACGGCAGCGTTGATACAGGTGACCGTACCTTTATCGGTAATGCACAGCCTAAATTTACCTATGGTATCAATAACAATTTATCTTACGGACCTGTTGCACTTTCCCTTTTCTTCCAGGGCGTTCAAGGCAATGACATTTTCAATGCCTCACGTATAGAGCTGGAAGGCTTATATGACTCAAAGAACCAACTTGCGACAGTGTTAAACAGGTGGACAACACCAGGCCAGGTAACCAATATTCCGAAAGCAGATCGCCAGAATACCGATAACTCACGTACCTCCAGCAGATACGTAGAGGATGGTTCTTACTTGCGCCTGAAAACTGCCACCTTATCGTATTCTTTCGGTAAAGCAGCACTAGAAAAATGGAACATGAGCAAGGTAACGGTTTTCGCTACTGGATACAACCTGCTTACTTTTACCAAATATGATGGTTTTGATCCGGAAGTGCAGCAATACAGCGGCAATAGCCCTTCCATGGGAATTGATTATGGTACTTATCCGCAAGCCAGAACATTCCTGTTTGGCGTAAATGTTGGATTCTAACTCGAACAAAATGAAACTCAGACAATATTCAATTATAGCAGCAGCAGCAGTTACAATTAGCTTCGCAAGCTGCAAAAAAGATTTCCTGGATAAACAACCAATCAGCCAGGTAACGCCAGACGTGGCGTTTGCGGATGCAGCAGCAGCTGAAAAACTGATTCAAGGTGTATATGATGGTATGTATAATGACTATCACATCAATGATTTTCTGGTAAATGGCGATGCAATGGCAGACAATGCCTATGCAGGAGGGGACAATCCAGCCAACATACAAATTGATCTCTTTACCGTGAATCCCACCAACGGCAACATTAGTCGTGATTGGAATTCTTTATACCGGGATATCAAAAACTGTAACCTGGTAACAGATAATGTACCTAACATTCAGGATCCGAATTTGGATGAAGGCGGAAGACGTGAACAAATTCTTGCAGAGGCAAGAACCATGCGTGCTTACATGTACTTCAATCTGGTAAGACTATGGGGCTCCGTACCCTTGGTACTGAAAATCGCTTCTACAGATGCAGAATTCCAGCCAGCTNNGACGCACAAATCAAAGCAGATCTGGAATATGGTATCGCACATGCGCGTCCAACATCAGCCAACAAAGGCATCATCACCAAAGGAGTTGCGAATGCACTACTTGCAAAGGTTTATGCAACACAGGCAAATCCGGACTGGGCAAAAGTGTTGGAACATGCAGATGCAACAATCAACAATGGTTATGCATTGTTAGCCAACTACGATCACCTTTGGGATTCACAGCACGACAACAATTCAGAGGCAATCTGGGAGATGCAGTATGACGGATGGGGTGGCGCGCACGGTAACTGGATGCCGAGCCAGCTTTTTGGCGGGGGCTGGAAGAAGTTTAACACACCAACAAATGACCTGGTGAATACCTTCGATGCAGAACAAGATCTGGTACGTAAAAGTTCAAGCATCTTTACAGATGGTATTGGCTGGGACGATGATTACTGGAAAGATCCAAAGACGTATCCGCACATTAACAAGTATCGTGGGGATGACAAAACAGACACCTACATTCTTAGACTTGCAGATATACTACTACTAAAAGCTGAAGCGCAAAATGAACTGTCGGCTGGGGGCTGGGCCCAGGCTAAACAGTTGGTAGATCAAATTCGTAGCCGTGTAAATCTGCCTGCAACTACTGCAAATGACCAGGCTGCCATGCGACTGGCAATTGAAAAGGAACGTAGATTAGAACTTGCCTTTGAAGGACACCGTTGGTTCGATCTTGTACGCACCGGACGCGCTGTAGCGGTCATGAATGCCCAGAAGGATGGTAATGGCAATCCACTGAACTACAATGTGACAGAAGCTAAATTACTATGGCCGATTCCACAGACAGAGGTTGACAGAAATCCAAATATGAGATAGTTTATTAGGTAAAGGCTGAGCAATCAGCCTTTATCATTTACGCTTTCTACTTACATCTTTAATTATAAAATATAAATTCCTGAATATATGAACATCAAAAAGTTCGATAAACTAAGGGCGCTGCAGTATACGGCATTGCTGGCTGGAAGCCTATTTACTGCCTGCTCTGGCACAAAAAACCTGAATGAGNNCAAAAGTCTTTACTTGCGAAACAAAGCCACGGACTGGCATTTTCATCAGCTGCAACCGCGGGAACAAACCCGGTGATCGAAGTCGATGATAAGCAAACCTATCAATCCATAGATGGCTTCGGCTACACTTTAACAGGAGGCAGTGCAACCTTAATTAATAAACTGCCGGAGGGCCAGAAGGATGCCTTGTTGAAAGAGCTTTTCTCTGCTGACGGCAATGGAATTGGCGTGAACTACCTGCGCATTAGCGTTGGAGCTTCTGATTTAAGTGCAGCGCCATTCAGTTATAATGATCTGCCAGAGGGACAAACGGATCCTAACCAGGACAAATTTTCGATTGCGATGGAACAAACAGATTTCCTTCCAATCTTAAAAAGAATCGTGGCGATAAACCCGGCAATAAAGATTATGGGCTCACCATGGTCAGCTCCAACGTGGATGAAGGATAATAACAGCTTTAAAGGTGGAAGTCTGAAGCCGGAGTACTACGAGTCTTATGCAAAGTACTTCGTTAAATATATCAAAGCCATGAAGGCGGAAGGTATTACAATTGACGCGATTACCATTCAGAATGAGCCGTTACACCCGGGTAATGTTCCGAGTATGTATATGGAAGCACAAGATCAGGCAAACTTTATCAAAACGGCTTTAGGACCGGCCTTTCAATCTGCTGGTATCAAAACTAAGATCATCGTATATGATCACAATGCCGATCGACCGGACTATCCAATTACCATCTTAAAAGATCCCGAAGCCGCCAAGTATGTTGATGGTTCTGCATTTCACTTATACGGAGGTAAAATTGATGCTTTATCTCAAGTGCACGAGGCATTTCCCAACAAGAACCTATACTTCACAGAACAGTGGGTAGGTGGGCCTTCTAACTTCCCGGAAGACTTGAAATGGCATGTCTCCACTTTAATTATCGGTGCGACCAGAAACTGGAGTAAAAACGTACTGGAATGGAATCTCGCTGCTGATCCGGAATATAAGCCACATACTGTTGGTGGTTGTACCAGCTGTTTAGGTGCAATTACAATAGGGCAGGACGTTAGTAGAAATGTTGCCTATTATATCATCGGTCATGCTAGTAAGTTTGTTCCGGCAGGGTCCGTACGCATTTCATCAAACCTGATTGATGAACTTGATAACGTAGCCTTTAAAACACCAGGTGGTAAAACAGTGCTTATTGTTGTGAATAAAGGGAACTCGGCGAAAGCGTTCAACATCAAACATCAATCGAAAGTAGCGGCCACGAGTTTGGCAGCTGGTGCTGTAGCGACATACATCTGGTAGAAGCCAGCCTTTGACCTTTCCCAGTACAAACTAAGATTTAACCAAGACCAGACGCACACCAAACACACATGCCGTGTGCGTTTGGTGTGCGTCTGGTGTGCGTTAGGTGTGGGTT
>DDAD01000015.1 GCA_002333205.1 Pedobacter sp. UBA2067 | reverse complement strand
AGTAAACCACTTCTTGCGGTCTGAAGATCTGCACCCAATGCCCGCTGGGTAATGTACTGGTTACATCCCCAATAGTTCAGGTTTACGATCCACATACCACCGATCAGCACAGTTAGTCCCGGAAGGTCCATGTAGTTCGGATTTTCCTGCTGGAAGATCATGTGGAAGTGGTCGGACGCTTTCTCGTTGATCAGCTGCATTCCACTTGCCACACCTGAACTGCCGAAGTGTGTTGCCACGAGCTCCAGTGCCAGGTAGGTTGTAGCCAGACCGCCGAGAATTAAAAAGAATACCTGAATTACATCGGTGTACCCGATCACCTTCATACCACCCAGTGTAATAAGTACTGCGAAAATGGCCAGGATATACATACACGCGGTGATGTTTATTCCGGAAATGCTGTTAATCGCGAGTGCACCCAGGTAGAGGATGGAGGTAAGGTTTACGACTACGTACAACAATAGCCAGAAGATGGCCATGATCATGGCCACGGTGCTGTTGTACCGCTGCCCCAGAAATTGTGGCATCGTGTAGATCTTGTTTTTCAGGTAAACCGGAATAAAGAAGACCGCCACGATAATCAGGGTTACTGCAGCCATCCACTCGTAGGTTGCAATGGCAAGCCCCATGGTGAAGCCGGAGCCGCTCATACCGATGAACTGTTCGGCAGAAATGTTGGAAGCAATTAGTGATGCACCGATTGCCCACCAGGTTAATGAATCTTTAGCGAGAAAAAAGTCTTTCGAGTTTTCTGCATCAGATTTTTTCTTGTGGTAAACCCAGTAGCCATACGAGGCAACAATGACGAAGTAGACAAGAAAAACGACGTAGTCGTAGGTTCCTAATGAATTCATGTAGTTTTAAGGTTTATATCTGGTTAAATATACCGGTTGACAATATTCTCAAGCAGTTCCTGCTGTCCGCTGATGGTCTCAGGTTCGCCGTGTTCTACAGCATAGTTTCTAAGATCTTCAAGGCTCAGTTTACCATCTTCGAAGTCTTTGCCAGCTCCGGTGTCGTAAGATGCATATCTTTCCGTACGAATTTTCTTATAATCTGATTTTTGTAGAATCGCATCTGCGGTAACCAGTGCACGGGCGAAAGTATCCATACCACCAATGTGCGCATAGAACAGGTCTGCTGCGTCAGTTGAATTTCTGCGGATCTTGGCGTCGAAGTTAATACCGCCACCTTGCAGGCCGTTATTTTCAAGCACGATCAGCATTGCTTCTGTTACCTCATTGATGTTGTTTGGAAACTGATCCGTATCCCATCCATTTTGTACATCGCCTCTGTTGGCATCCATTGAACCCAGTAGTCCTGCATCTGCAGCCACCTGTACTTCATGCTGGAAGGTGTGTCCGGCAAGGGTTGCATGGTTTACTTCCAAATTCAGTTTGAAATCTTCCATCAGGTCGTATTGACGAAGGAAGCTGATCACCGTTGCGGCATCATAGTCGTACTGGTGTTTGGTTGGTTCACATGGTTTAGGCTCAATAAAGAAAGTGCCTTTAAAGCCTTGTTTACGTGCATAATCTTTAGAGGCATGCAGGAATTTCGCCAGGTGCTCCTGTTCCCTTTTCATGTTCGTATTTAAAAGGCTCATGTAGCCTTCACGACCGCCCCAGAACACATAGTTTTCACCACCTAAGGCAATGGTTGCATCCAGGGCAGATTTTACCTGTGCAGCGCCGTGTGCGAGCACATGGAAATTTGGATTGGTAGAAGCACCATTCATGTATCTGCGATGCGAGAACAGGTTTGCCGTGCCCCATAGTAGTTTTACACCACTCTCGGCTTGCTTTTGCTTGGCATATTCGACCATGGTCTGCAGGCGTCTTTCGTTTTCCACCACGTCATTACCGAAATCAACTACATCCACATCGTGGAAGCAATAGAATGGCAGGTTCATCTTGGTTAAAAATTCGAAAGCTGCATCCATTTTGTCCTTTTCACGTTCGATCGGGTCTGATTTGACATCCCATGGATGGTCGATGGTACCCTCGCCAAAAGGATCGTTGCCTGTTGCAACGAAAGAATGCCAGTATGCACCCGCGAAACGAAGATGGTCCTTCATCGTTTTGCCTGCTACAACCCGGTTTTCATCGTACCAGCGGAATGCCAGTGGATTATCCGATTCTAAGCCTTCATATTTCACTTGGCTGATGCCTTTGAAGAATTCCTTTTCTCCTGTGATTACATTTCCCATAATTTGCTTTATTGTTCTTAGTTTAAATTTGCTTGTTTAGAAAGTTCAGCCAGCTTTGATAAACCGGCTCATATTGTTCAACCGCCGATGGTTCGACCAGCTGTAGTGGTTTAATGTTGTGGAATGCTTCTGCAGCGGTGCTGAACATGCCCGATCCTATTCCCGACCCTAATGCGGCACCTACGCTACCGTCATTTTCGTATAACTCTACTGGTACGCCTGTTGCATTTACGAAGGCTTCCAGAAATAAACTGCTCAGGAATAAGTTGGCTTTGCCAGCGCGGATCACATTTGGGTAAAGGCCATTGCTGCGCATGATATCCAGTCCGTAGCGGAATGAAAATGCTATGCCCTCCTGTACGGCGCGGAATATATGGCCCTGATGGTGCAGGTTCAGATCAATATCATGGAAGTGCACACCAACGATCTTGTTGTTCAGCATACGTTCTGCACCATTCCCAAAAGGAAGTATACGGAGACCGGCAGCGCCGATGGGGGTTTGTGCCGCCTGTTCATTCATCTGGGTATAGCTTAGCGAGGAGCCAAAGAAATTCTTGGTCCATCGGTTCAGGCTACCCGTGCCGTTGATGCATAGCAGTACGCCGAGGCGCTGTGCTTCGCCGGTATGATTAACATGGGCGAAGGTGTTTACCCTGGACTGCGGATCGTATGTAAGCTGGTCACTAACGCCATAAATTACGCCAGAAGTTCCCGCGGTTGCGGCAACTTCGCCTGGTTGCAGTACATTCAGGGAAAGTGCATTATTCGGCTGATCTCCGGATTTGTAGGAAACGACAGTACCGGCTTTCAGTCCGAAAAGTGCAGCCACTTCTGGCGTTACACGACCATGTTCCGAGAATACCGGCTTTATTACCGGGATCAATGCAGGATCAATACCATAAAGTGCCATCAGTTCTGCAGATACACTATTCGTTTGGAAGTCCCATAAAATACCTTCGGAAAGTGCTGATGTGCTGGTGGTGATTTCCTTCGTAAGCTTCATCGCGATAAAGTCGCCTGGCAGCATCAATTTATGAATGCGTGCATACACATCCGGTTCATGTTGCTTCACCCAGGAAAGTTTGGAAGCCGTGAAGTTGCCGGGAGAATTCAGCAAATGCGAAAGGCTGAAGTCATGGCCAAGCGTATCAAAGGCCTGGTTACCAATTTCTACTGCACGACTATCGCACCAGATAATGCTATCACGCAGCACCTGCTGGTCTTTGTCGACTAGCACCAAACCATGCATTTGGTAAGCGATACCAATGGAACTGATGTCATGCGGATTAAAAGTACCTTGCTGTTTACAAANNTGCTGCACATGCGCCCACCACATTTCTGGTGATTGTTCTGCCCAGCCGGGCTGTTTGGCGATGATATCGCTTTCTTGCTCAGGGTATTGTCTGGAGATAATGACTTGCTGTGTATTTGCATCCACCACCGACACTTTGATAGACGAAGTGCCTATATCAATTCCTAATAATAACATAATTGTAGAGGTGTTACCCGTTAAGTTTATCTTGGTTATAGAAAACGAATTTAATATAATATTTTAAGTTGGCAATCGATTGCCAAAAAATTATCTGCATTTTTGCGATTATGAAGACTCCTCAGAAAAGAACAACTATTTATGACATTGCAAAAAAGCTGAATATCGCTGCGTCTTCAGTCTCCAGGGCATTAAGCAACAGCAGTAAGGTAAATCCTGCAACAAAGGCATTAATCCTAAAAACCGCAGCAGAAATGAATTATCAGCAGAATGTGATGGCTTCGAACTTGCGCAAAGGGAGTAATCGTACCATTGGCGTGGTTGTTCCAAGGATTAATCAGGGCTACTTTTCCAACATTATAGCCGGGATGGAAGACATCACTTATAATAAAGGCTATAATTTGATCATCTGCCAGTCCAACGAACTGCATGCCCGGGAAGTGGACTGCGTAAATACGCTGATCAATCAGCATGTGAACTGCATTGTCATCTCCATCGCTGCAGAACAAGGAGGACATGAGCACCTTAAACAGGTCATTGATCACCGGATCAGGTTGATTCAGTTTGACCGGGTGGTTGATGAACTGGAAACCTTTAAGGTGATTAATGACAATGAGCGGGCTTCGAGTGAAGCGGTAAGTCATTTAATTGAACAAGGCTACCAAAGAATTGCCTTGCTGGAAGGCCCCCAAAATCTGGATATCTTCCGGCAGCGTAAAGAGGGTTACCTGAGTGCCCTGCGTAAACACGGACTACCGGTGCTTGAGGAACTAATGTGTGAGAATGCCTGGACCAAGGAGTTGAGTGCGGAAGCGACGCGCAAGCTGCTAAGCATGAAAAACCCACCGGATGCCATCTTCGCCTCCACATCCGACTTCTCTGCCCTGGGCGTGCTCGAGGTTGCCACGCAGCTTGGCATTAGCGTTCCGGATCAGTTGGGAATTTGCGGATACTCTAATGAACCTTTTACGGAGATCACCAGTCCATCCATCACCACCATAGACCAGCATAGCTTTAGCATGGGTAAAACCATCGCCAACCTTTACTTCCAGGAAATGGAAACTACTGATTTACATATTGAACCGAAGATCATGAGCATCAAACCCAAACTTCTTGTCAGAAAGTCTACACAGAAGTTATAACAACTAAAACGCTTAAGCAGCCGGGCAATAATATAAAATGCAATGGATTGCATTTTATATTATTTTGTTTACTTTAGTGCTATTATCAAACGTAAACCGGCATGAGTAAACCAAAGATAGTAACCATTTATGATATTGCTGAGCGATTAAAATTAGCGCCATCAACCATCAGCAGGGGTTTACAAGATAATCCATCGGTTAACGAAAAGACCAGGAAGAAGATCATTGCAGCTGCAGCGGAAATGGGTTATCGTTTTAACACTTTCGCGAGCAATTTGCGCAAGCAGCGTAGCAATATGATTGGTGTGATTGTTCCACGCCTAAACAGTTATTTTATCTCTTCCATGCTTGCAGGCATTGAGAAAGAGATCAATAGCGCAGGGTATGACATGCTGATCAGCCAATCACTGGAGCTGGAAGCAAACGAGATCAAGTATGCAAAAGCAATGCTGAACAACCGTGTGGACGGCTTGATCGTTAACCTGGCTGCAAACACGCGCAACCTGGAACACTTTCAGGAATATAGCCGCCATAACCTGCCTCTTGTCTTTGTAGACAGGGTGTTTGAGGACGACGACTTCAACAAAGTCATGATCAACAACAGCAAAGCCGGTTACGAAATCACGAGCCATTTGATACAGCAGGGATGCCGCCGTATTGCACATCTTACCGGCAGTTTGATGCGTAACGTATATCAGGAGCGTAAAGCAGGCTATCAGCGGGCACTTGCCGAGCACAACATCCCTTATGATGAACAATTGGTTTTAGAGACCGAGCTTACTGAAGATGCTTCTGCAGAGGCGGCACAGCAGATTCTCCAGATGAAAGATCGCCCGGATGGATTGTTTGTGGCCAATGATATGTCGGCCGCCATTTGCATGAAGGTTTTCAAAGATGCAGGCATACATATCCCGACCGACATAGCAGTAGCGGGCTTTAACAACGAGATTATTTCGCGCCTATCCGATCCGATGATCACCACGATTAACTATCCCGGTGAGGAGATGGGCAGAACGGCCGCCCGCCAACTGATTAACCTGATAGAACATCGGTCGGACAACGATCTGACCAAATCCATTATATTGAAGTCGCAGCTTGTTATTCGCGCTTCTACCTTGAAAAAGCCTACAACCAACCTATAAAAATGAAAACAAAACTTGCCATAGTAACAGGCGGTGCCGCAGGATTAGGACTCGCTATGACCCGTAAATTTGTGAGCGAGCAAATCAGGACCATTATGATTGGCCGGAAGGAAGAAGTCCTGAAAGCAACAGCTGCCGAATTGGGGCCGCTTTGCAGCTATAAGGTTCTGGACCTGCAGCAGCTGGAAGCCATTCCGGGTTGCATTGAAGAGATTGCCGCTGAATATGGTGAAATAGATATTTTGATCAATAATGCGGGTATAAACCTGAAAAAAGACTTTCTGGAGGTCAGCGATGCAGACTTTTACAATATTATCCATACGAATGTCCTGTCTGTTTTTGCGGTGAGTCGTGAGGCGGGCAAGTTGATGGCCAAACAAGGCTATGGCGCGATTGTAAACATCAGCTCGATGGCAGCACAGTATGGGATACCAAAGGTAATCGCTTATACGGCAGCCAAATCTGCAATTGAAGGCATGACCAAAGCCATGGCAGTGGAGTTATCTCCAATGGGTATCCGGGTGAATTGCATTGCCCCGGGTTTTATTAAGACGGCCATGTCTTCGAAGGCCTTGGACAATGATCCCGAGCGTAAGAACAAGGTACTCTCCAGGACCCCGATGGGGCATTTGGGCTTGCCGGAGGATGTTGCGGATACGGCTTTTTACTTAAGCAGCGATGCTGCAAAATACATTACAGGCACCATCCTGCCGGTAGACGGTGGGAATTCCATAGGCTTTTAACTTACAACCTGTTGCCATGAAACAAAAGATACAATTTGCACAGAGCATGCGCTGGTATGGTCCGAATGACATTGTAACACTTTCAGACCTGCGGCAGGCAGGTTGTTCGGAGGTTGTTACGGCATTACATCAGATTCCTGTTGGAGCGGTCTGGTCTGTGGAAGCCATTAAGGAACGTCAGCAGCTCATTGCCGATGCGGGTATGGAATGGAACGTGGTGGAAAGTTTACCTGTGCATGAGGGCATTAAGACGAAGAGTGGTGACTGGGAAAGACTTATTGCCAACTATCAGCAGAGCCTGCGGAATCTGGGCGCCTGTGGTATTAAGGTAATCACCTATAATTTTATGCCTATTTTAGACTGGATGCGTACGGAGGTGAGTTATGAACTTCCCGAAGGCAGCAAGGCATTACGATTTGAACGACTGGCCTTTGTGGCTTTTGATTTATATCTGCTGCAACGCCCAGGCGCAGCGCAGGATTATACACCTGCAGAAGTGGAGCGTGCAAAGCTGCATTTCGAGGCTATGAGCATTGAAGCCAAAGCGGCGCTTTTTAAAAATGCCTTATTGGGCTTGCCGGGTNNCATTTACGCCGGCATTTATTTTAGAGACGCTCGGCACCTATACGAATATCGATGCAGCTGCATTGCGGTTAAACCTTAAAAGCTTTCTGCAAGCCATTGTACCGGTAGCAGAAGAAGCTGGTGTGAAGATGGCCATTCATCCGGATGATCCACCCTACTCCATTCTTGGATTACCAAGAATTGTAAGTACCGCAGCCGATCTGGACTTTCTATTGGAAGCTTGTCCTTCGCCAGCGAATGGCCTCTGCTATTGTACAGGATCGTTGGGCGCCAGAGCGGACAATGACCTGCTGGGCATTATCGACAAACATGGCAAGCAGATCAACTTTGTGCACCTGCGCAATGTAAAGCGTGATGCGGAGGGCAACTTTTATGAAGCCAATCATCTGGATGGCGATGTGGACATGTATGCGGTGATGCGGAAACTTATTGAAGTGATGCAGGAAACCGGCACTGCATTGACCATGCGACCGGATCATGGCCACCAGATGTTGGATGACCTGCATAAACAAACCTATCCCGGTTATTCGGCCATTGGCCGGTTAAAAGGGCTGGCAGAGCTCCGGGGCCTGGAATTAGGCATCCTGCACTCCTTGTAAAAACTAAAACAACCAAATATGAACAAACTGACGAAAAAGGAACTGGCACTAGCACTTTCTTTTCCACTCCTGCTTGCAGCATGCGGTGGGGATGCAAAAAAGGAAAGTACAGAAACTGATGCATTTAAAGGGGCAATCTCCAAGCCTCTGGTTACGGATATCTACACCGCGGACCCATCTGCACATGTTTTTAATGGCAAGATCTACATTTATCCTTCCCATGACATCGAATCGGGTGTTACTGAAGATGACAGCGGCGCTCATTTTGATATGAAAGACTATCACGTCCTTTCTATGGATAGTATTGNNGTATTGGCGGTGAGGTTACAGACCATGGCGTGGCACTTTCTATTAAAGATATTCCATGGGCAGGGCGACAACTCTGGGCACCGGATGCAGCCTTCAAGGATGGTACATACTACCTGTACTTTCCGGTTAAGGATAAACAGGATGTGTTCAGAATTGGTGTAGCTACATCCAAATCCCCGACAGGTCCCTTTGTACCTGAAAAAGAACCCATTAAAGGCAGCTTTAGTATAGACCCGGCAGTTTTCACCGATACTGATGGCAGTTCATATATGTATTTTGGTGGCATTTGGGGCGGACAACTACAACGCTGGAAGGATGGTAAGTATGACGCGAATGGCTCTAAGACAGATCTGGAGGACGATAAATTGCCATCCCTAAATGCGAAGATTGCCAAACTTGGTCCTGACATGAAGCAATTCGCTGAAGAGCCGAAGGACGTACTGATCGTAGACAAAGATGATAAGCCTATGCTAACCGGAGATCATGACAGACGCTTTTTTGAAGCAGCCTGGGTACACAAGTACAATGGTAAATACTATTTCAGCTATTCCACCGGTGATACACACTACCTGGCCTATGGTATTGGTGACAGTCCTTACGGACCATTCACCTATCAAGGGGCATTCCTGAAGCCTGTTGTAGGCTGGACCACACACCATTCTATCGTGGAACATAATGGTAAATGGTTACTGTTTTATCATGATACAGAGGTTTCCGGTGGCAAGACACACCTGAGAAATGTGAAGGCTACGGAGTTGAAGCATGATGCTGATGGTAAGATCGAAATGATTGACCCATACGGCAAAAAGTAAAAAAGCATATTAAACCACCACCCAATATCGAGCACATGCCTGCTATTGGGTGGTGGTTTTTTTGTTTATTTATAGATCAGGTCATCACCTGAATATTCCAGTGTAGTAAAAAGCGCCTGGTTTGTACTAGCTTCTCCAGAGGAGGTTGCATATAGTCCGAACAGGGAGCCGAGGAAACCACCCGCAACTTTAGTACTTAAGAATTTGCCATCCATCACTTCACCCAGTTGCTTCCATTCAGCACCTTTAAGTGCATAAAAGAAGCGATATTGATCGTTGTTAGCAGCGATCTTTAGCGATACTGCCGCTGCTGTGGCGGGTAGTACCTGTTCTGTAATGAGTTTCATGCCAGCTTGCTCCGTATCTCCTTTAAAAAGCTGCAGGACCTGTTTTCCGCCCTGATTAACCGATTTTCCAATAAAATAGAAGTGATTTTCATCTTGTAAGATCACCAAACCAGCCTTTTCACTTGTCGATGCAGGTTTGAAGTCCATCGTCGTACTGGTTTCACAAACCAGGTGCTGTTGCCTTCTGCCAACAAATGCAGGATTTGCCGTACCCATCACGGTTTCCGGACGCAGTGAAAGTGCCAGGCCCTTTTTCCCTGGCTGATACCAGGAGCCGGGTTGCGTTCTTAAGAACAATAAGGAAAGATCTTTTTTGCCCGTTAAATCATGCTTAACCTTGAAATTACCATTCTGTACACCTGCTGTTTTAGTGGAATACGTAACCTGATAGGCATACTGTACTTCTTTGAAATCAGGATTAATGACCGGCCAGTTGTTGGTCCAGCTTACCGGTGCAATGAAGGTTTCTCGTCCGGTGTTATAATAATCGCCCTCATAAGGTCTTACCCCTAGAAATACGGCATAGGTTTGCCCGTCAGGTCCATCAACAAGATCTGCGTGACCAGTGGAGGTTACCGGATGCTTCCGGTTCGGATCTAATCCTTTCTGCGTTAAGATTGGGTTCTTTTCGTAAGGGACATAAGGGCCGGTAACTTTATCACTCCGGAAAGCCACCTGGGTGTGGTTAACTGAGGTGCCCCCTTCTGCAGCAAGCAGATAGTAGTAGCCGTTACGCTTGTAAATGTGTGGTCCTTCAATCCACACTGGTTTTTTGGTAATGTCTACTCCCCCATTTACCAGTTGGATTTCCTGACCTTTAACTTTCAGCGTTTTTGCATCGAAGGCATACATCCGCACGGTACGGTGGCCATCATAATGCGGCTTATTGTCTGGCGCCTCGCTGTTGTAAATGATATAAGCTTCTTCGCCCTCGAAAAACAAGGACGGATCGATGCCGCGCACCTCAGGGATAGGAACCGGGTCGCTCCATGGGCCTGCAGGATTGGTAGCTGTTAGCACAAAGTTGCCGATGTTGTCAATATCTGTGCAAGTAATATAGTATGTTCCCTTGTTGTAATTGATGGTTGGCGCAAATAGGCCTCGTGTTAAGCGTTCTCCCATGAAATCCATCTGTGATGGCCGATCGATAGCATTACCCACTTGCGTCCAGGTATTTAGGTCCTTACTATGAAATATTGGGATTCCCGGAAAATAGGAGAAGGTCGAATTGATCAGGTAATAATCACTTTCAACCTTTATAATACTTGGATCCGGATAAAACCCAGGCAAAATTGGGTTGGCTAGCTTTCCTTGTGAATACCCTGCAAGCGAGAGGATCAGTAATGTAATAAATGGGAGTAGTTTCATAGTAATAAGGTAAGGTTGTTTCAACGGTATCTAAAATAGTAAAAAATGATCAGCCCACAATCGATTGCTCAAATTGCTGCAATATTGTTGTATAATAATACAATAGACTTCCAGCATATTGGATCAAATTAGCCCAAACACGTTACCTGACTTCAATTAAAATGTAACTGACATACATATTGGCAGGCTATTTATGAGCCTTAAATCCTTGATAAACTTGAGTTAAGCATTAAATAGCATCAATAAACCGGTGAGGGTTTGAATAATCCATATCAATTCAGCATATTTGGATTAACCAAATAATATCGATTGCATTAAACCGTATGAAATGAGAAGATCTGTGGCACTTGGCGCGGCAATATTCGTATTGTGCTCCTTTCAAATTGCAAAGAGAATTGATCCGGACAAAGGGCTTAAAGATTACTATAGTTCCTATTTCCCGATGGGCGTCGCGGTTTCCGGAAAATCGCTGAAGGGCGAGGAAGGTAAGTTCATTCTTAAACATTTCAACAGCATTACCCCGGAAAATGCAATGAAGATGGGTCCTATTCACCCAGTTCAGAATCAGTATAACTGGGCGGAATCCGATGCAATTGTCGCCTTTGCGGTAGACAACAAATTAAAAGTAAGAGGACACAACTTGTGTTGGCATGAACAAACGCCGAAATGGCTGTTTAAGCATCCGGATGGTTCGCAGGTATCTAAGGATAGTTTGTTAACCCGTTTACGTGATCATATCCATACAGTGGTACAGCGCTATAAAGGCAAGATCTACGCCTGGGATGTTGTCAACGAAGCCATTGATGACAATCCTGCAAACTTCCTTCGTCCGTCTGAGTGGCTTAATGTCTGTGGCGAAGAATACATCGCTAAGGCATTTGAATATGCACATGAAGCAGATCCGGAAGCACAGCTATTTTATAACGACTATAACACGGAGCGCCCGGAAAAAAGGGAGCGTATTTTTCGACTACTGAAACAACTTAAAGATCAGGGAGTACCCATCCATGGTGTTGGACTGCAGGGACATTGGTCCTTATTCGAGCCCAGCAAAACAGAACTCCAGGAAACGATCCAGCAGTTTGCCTCCCTGGGTTTAAAGGTTCAGATTACCGAGATGGATGTATCCGTGTACCCATGGGAGAAGGAGCGGCGAAAGCTACGCCCGGGAGAGCAACAACCCTATACCAAAACGATGGAGGAGAAACAAAGCGCCAAGTACGCGGAGATCTTTGAAGTCTTGCGACAGGAGCGTGCTACCCTGACTGGCGTTACTTTCTGGAACGTATCGGATAGGTACAGCTGGCTGGACACGTATCCTGTAGAAGGCAGAAAAAACTACCCCTTACTTTTTGATCAGGACTACAAGCCTAAGAAGGCGTTCTGGAGTGTTACAAAGTTTTAAAATCCCCAAACTATGATTTCCCTGAAGTTTTTTCGCGCATCCGTTTGCATGCTGTTGGCTGCCGTGCTGCACACAACCGTCTCTGCGCAGGTTTCCAACCTTACCGCCAATCAGCAAATGGTTTCCTTTGAGCCTGGTTCCGGACATTTCCCTTTAATAAACGGCAATGAAATGGCACAGCTCTACGTGGAAGAAGCTGAAAACGCAGGTGTAAAGCGAACGCTTGAGGACTTTCGGAAGGATGTGGCGCTGGTAAGCGGCAGAACCCTCAAGACGACGAATAAACTGCAAGGTAAATACCTGATTATTGCAGGGATTATTGGTCAGCATACGGCCATAGATCGTTTGGCTAAGAGCGGCAAACTGGACCTGGGTGGTATTGCGGGGACCTGGGAGAACCACCTGATCCAAAAGGTATCGCAACCATTTCCCGGCGTGGAAGAAGCACTGGTAATTGCAGGAAGTGATAAGCGGGGTGTGATTTACGGACTTTACACGCTTTCCGAACAGATTGGCGTGTCTCCCTGGTATTGGTGGGCTGATGTTCCGGTTGTGAAACATGAAAATATATACATTCGTTCGGGCCGGTTTACTTCGGGTGCGCCGGCAATAAAATACCGGGGGATCTTTTTAAACGACGAAGCCCCGGCGCTCTCTGGTTGGGCCGCCGCGAAATTCGGTGGCTTCAACCATAAGTTCTATGCGAATGTATTCGAGTTGATCCTGCGCCTAAAAGGCAATTACCTATGGCCAGCCATGTGGGGCAATGCTTTTTATGCTGATGATCCTGAAAATGCCAGGCTCGCCAACGACTATGGCGTGGTGATCGGTACCTCCCACCACGAGCCACTCATGCGTGCGCATGATGAATGGCGCAGGTTCGGAAAGGGTGCCTGGAACTATAACACCAATGCACAGCAGCTACAGCAATTCTGGAGAGATGGCATCAGCCGTATGGCGAACAATGAAAGCATTGTAACCGTTGGCATGCGGGGTGATGGCGATGAACCCATGAGCGAGGAAAGCAACATTAGCTTGCTCGAGCGCATCGTTACAGACCAGCGCGGCATCATTGAGTCGGTAACCAAGAAAAAAGCTGCAGAGACACCGCAGCTCTGGGCACTATACAAGGAAGTGCAGGATTATTATGACCGCGGTATGCGCGTACCAGATGATATTACCTTATTGTTGTGTGATGATAATTGGGGCAACATACGCAAGCTACCTTCATTAGACTCCCCGGCCCGTAAAGGCGGCTATGGGATCTATTATCATTTTGATTATGTAGGTGGTCCACGGAATTACAAATGGATCAATACGAATCCAATTTCCAAAACCTGGGAGCAGATGCATCTGGCTTATCAGTATAAAGCAAGACAAATCTGGATCGTCAATGTAGGCGATTTGAAGCCTATGGAGTTTCCAATAAGCTTCTTCCTGGATTATGCCTGGAATCCGGAGCGCATACAGGCAGAGGACCTGGAACAGTACACCGCCAACTGGGCCGCAAAACAGTTCGGGGAAAAACATGCAGCGGAAATTGGGGCTATACTGTCAGAATACAGCATGTACAATGGGCGCCGCAAGCCAGAACTACTGGATCAAACGACCTATAGCCTGAGCAGGCATTCAGAATTTGAACGTGTTACAGCGGATTATAATGCACTGCTGGCAAAAGCAAAAGCTTTGGGCAAACAACTGGCGCCAGCTTATCAGGACGCCTACTATCAGCTGGTCTTACATCCTGTTGAAGCCTCTTCAAATCTTTACAACCTCTATTTGGCGGTTGCTAAAAATCACGCTTATGCGGCAGAGAACCGGATGTCGGCCAACACGGAAGCAGCAAAAGCGAGGCAGTTTTACGCAAGAGACGCGCAGATCACCAGATATTACAACGACACCCTGGCCGCTGGCAAATGGGCACACCTGATGGACCAGACCCACATTGGCTACACCTACTGGCAGCAGCCCGACTCGAATAAGATGCCGGAATTGAAGCTCGTACAGCCTTTGGAGAAAGCTACAATGGGCATATCCATTGCTGCGGCGGCAGACACACTACCGGAGTTTAATCCTTACAGTAACAGGCGGCACTATATTGACATTTATAATAAAGGGAAGGGCAGTTTCGGGTACAAAATGGAGTGCAAAAGCCCTTGGATCAAGCTGAGCAGTAAGGCAGGCCAGGTTGATGAGGAAACCCGTGTTTGGGTAAATATTGACTGGTCTAAGGCACCCGCTACAGATCAGGTCGTACCAATTAAGATCAGCAGTGGCAAACAGCGTTTCACCATATACGCTGTGATTAAACAATACGCTTCAGTTACGAGAGGCTTTATTCCTGATGATGCGGTTATCGCGATTGAAGCAGCCGATTACAGCAGCGCCAAGCCTGGCACCTCAGCATCCTGGAAGGTACTTCCGGGCCATGGCCGCACTGCTGCCGGGGTAACACCTTTCCCGGTAACAGCGAAAGCGGCAATTCCGGGCACTGCAGACAGTCCCGTATTGGAGTATTTGATTAACACGAGCACTTCGGGCCCGATCAAAGTTGCAGCCTACCTCTCTCCTACGCTGAACTTCCAGAACAACAAAAGCCTGGTTTATGCAGTATCAATTGACGACGAAAAGCCACAACTGCTAAACATCAATCCTGAGCAGGCCGCGAGGAACTGGGATACCAATGTAGCGGAGAACATCAACATCCAAACCAGTATACACCAGGTAAAAACAGCGGGCGCACATACTTTGAAGATCTGGATGGTCGATCCAGGTATCGTGTTGCAGCGCTTGGTTGTAAGCCCTGAAAGCCATATAGAAGAGACCTACCTTGGTCCACCGAAAAGTGCATTTAAACCATAACCAGATATGAAAAAAAACTTGTGTGCATTAATCCTGCTCCTGCTGCTCTGCAGCCAGAGCTATGGCGAATCTGGCTACCGCCTATGGCTACGGTATGATAGAATCAACGATCCAGCGTTGCTGGAATCTTACCAATCCTCACTTAAACAACTGCTCTTTCCCGGTAAGTCGGACCTGCTGATTTCCGCAAAACAGGAATTAAACATGGGTCTGAAAGGTTTACTGGGCCAGGAGATTGCTGCGGGTACTAGTCCTGGCGCGGGTGCATTGATTATTGGCACGCCAAGTTCCTCGAAAGCCATTGCAGCACTGCCATTGGCGAAGAACCTAAAGTCCTTGGGAAAAGATGGCTTTGTGATCCGGTCCGTGATGATTGATGGGAACCCGGCAACAGTTATTGCCGCCAATGCCGATGCTGGTGTGTTATATGGCGTATTTAACTTCCTGCAGCTGCTGCAAACGAACAAGTCACTGAAGGGGCTGAACATCAGGTCTGTCCCGAAGATCCAGCATCGGATGCTAAACCACTGGGACAATCTGGACAGATCGGTGGAACGCGGTTACGCAGGCTTATCACTCTGGGACTGGAAAACGCTGCCGGATGTTTCAAACCCACGATACCGCGATTATGCGCGTGCCAATGCTTCTATAGGCATCAACGGTACCGTGCTGACGAATGTCAATGCAAATGCAAAGATCCTGACGAAGG
The DNA here is from genome assembly GCA_002333205.1 of Pedobacter sp. UBA2067. Classification (GTDB taxonomy): domain Bacteria; phylum Bacteroidota; class Bacteroidia; order Sphingobacteriales; family Sphingobacteriaceae; genus Pedobacter. Next base: position 14,712 of record DDAD01000015.1, on the reverse strand, counting down.
AATATCTGGTAAAAGCGGCGGCACTGGCAGACCTGTTTAGAAAATACGGCATCAAGGTATATCTGACCGCGAGGTTTAGTGCGCCGATGGAAATTGGCGGACTAAAAACGGCAGATCCCCTGGATCCTGCGGTGCAGCAATGGTGGAAAGACAAAACAACCGAGGTATACAAATACATACCCGACTTTGGAGGCTTTTTGGTGAAGGCAAATTCAGAAGGCCAGCCTGGTCCGCAGAATTATGGACGCAACCATGCTGATGGCGCAAACATGCTTGCAGATGCGGTGGCGCCACACGGGGGAATTGTGATGTGGCGTGCATTTGTTTATGATAACAATGTGCCTGAAGATCGTGCAAAGCAAGCCTATTCAGAGTTTAAGCCATTGGATGGCACCTTCCGGAAGAACGTCATTGTCCAGATCAAGAATGGACCGATTGACTTCCAGCCACGTGAGCCATTCAGTCCGCTTTTCGGGGCCATGCCTAAAACGCCACAGATGATGGAGTTTCAGATTACCATGGAATACCTGGGGCAGTCTACACACCTTGTTTACCTCGGCACATATTTCAAAGAAGTGCTTGATGCGGACACACACAGCAAGGGCGAAGGTTCGACCGTAGCAAAGATCGTGGATGGCAGCTTGGATAAACACCAGGTTTCCGCCATGGCGGGCGTAGCGAACATAGGCCTCGATAGCAATTGGTGCGGGAATATTTTCAATCAGTCTAACTGGTATGTTTACGGCAGACTGGCCTGGGATCATGAACTGAAGGCATCCGATATTGCGGAAGACTGGATCAAAATGACCTTTTCGAACGACAGTGGCTTTGTGGAGCCTGTACAAAAGATGATGATGGAATCACGTGAGTATGTTGTTAATTACATGACGCCGCTGGGGCTGCACCACATCATGAGTCATGGCACCCACTATGGCCCCGGTCCATGGGTAAATTCCGCGGAGCGGCCAGACTGGAACTCTACCTACTACCACAAAGCAGATGGTGCAGGGATTGGCTTCAACAGAACTTCCAGTGGCACGAATGCGGTGGCTCAATACTTTCCGCCGGTGCGGGCCATGTTTGAGCATGTAGAGACGACACCTGACGAATACCTGCTGTGGTTTCACCACCTGCCCTGGAATTACAAACTTAAATCGGGCAATACCTTATGGAATGAGCTTGTTGACCGCTACTACACTGGCGTTGCTGCAGTGCAACTGATGAAGTACAGCTGGGCAGACATGGACAAGTATGTTGATGCAGGGCGTTTTAAAGCCGTTTCTAATTTACTGGAGCGACAGGAACAGGAGGCCAAATGGTACCGCGACGGATGTGTGTTATACTTCCAGACCTTCTCCAAGATGCCACNNTTTCCAATTGAGAAAATGCGCCCATGCTTGAATGCGGGGCGCATTTTGCTTTATTATTACATCAAACCAAGCCTTATATCGCATTCGATTGTATTGTTTTTTTCCGTTGTACCCGGAAAAGTATTGATGATTCACTTTCTGCCCTGCCCGATGCCGTTTTCCGCACAAGGGGTCCTGTCAGCTTATTTTATTAAAAAACAGCTATTTAAGCTTACTAAAGCGATTTAGTAGTATGATCGTGCACGATAGCACCGCAGTAGCGGTAATCGCTCAAAAAATATTTTCACTATTTTTAATGCAATCGATTGTTTTTAGTGATAATGTTTACCTACATTTAGGTAACCAAATATTAAACTTCATTCGATGAAAAAGATTTTACTGAAAAAGACGGTTGGGGTACCCCTGTCCCGGGCGGGTATCTTTTGTAAAAAAAGTGCCTTCATGTTGCTGGTACTCCTACAGACATTCTTCTGGCAAGCAAATCTGTTTGCACAGAACACCACCATCAGAGGAAAAGTGACGGACGAAAGGGGCGCCGGGTTGCCTGGTGCATCTGTGACCATTAAAGGCAGAACAGGTGGTGCATCGACGGATGCGAATGGAAATTATACCATTGCAGCCACTCCAGGGAATACCCTTGTAATAAGTTTTATTGGCTACAACAGCAAAGAAGTGCCGGTAGGTAGTGGCAGCACCATAAACGTGCAGCTCGTTGCTGGCAGCAATGCACTTGAACAGGTTGTGGTTGTCGGCTACGGTACACAACGCAAGAAAGATGTAACAGGTGCCGTTTCCTCCATCCGCGAAGAAGCCTTGCAGGAAGTTCCGGCGATTAACGTGGTGAACCAGTTACAAGGGCGTATTTCGGGCTTAGATGTAACCAACACCAGTACCACACCGGGCGCCGTTGGACAGATCCGTTTACGTGGTGAACGCTCCTTTGCCACCTCAAATGCTACAGCCAATAATCAAAACGGACCTTTGTTTGTTGTTGACGGTGTTCCTTTTATCGGTGGTACCTTAAACGACATCAATCAAAATGACATCATCAGTGTGGATGTATTGAAAGATGCATCTGCCGCAGCAATTTACGGTTCCAGAGCATCGGGTGGTGTAATCATCGTGACCACCAAACGCGGCCGCACTGGGAAAGCTGTTGTAAGCTATAATGGTTATTATGGAATCAGCAAAATCACGGACAAATATCCGGTGATGAATGCACAACAATACACTGCCTTTAAAGAGGAGTCTATTGCTGGAAATTCTGGCGCTAGCCCTAACAGCACGCCATATCCTTTCACAACGGCGGAACTTGCCGGTATTGAAAACGGCACGAATACAGACTGGCAGGATCTGATCTTCAGAAATGGTTACTCTACAGATCATCAGCTGAATGTTTCGGGCGGTAATGAAAAAACCTTGTATTCCATCAGCGCAGGTTACCATAAAGAAAATGGCGTACAATATGGCCAGGACTTCGATCGTGGTTCATTACGTGCCGCAATTGATCATACTTTCAATGATAATGTGAAGGTTGGAATGACTTCCTTCCAGACACTAAGCCATACCAATGGTGCAAGCCTGTTCCCGCTGTACAACTCAGCTGTTATCAGTCCGCTAATTGCGCCGCACAATGCTGATGGCTCCATTAATCTTTTCCCAATGACAGGTTCTGTGGATCAGCCAAACCGCTTGAATCCATTAACAATACGTAACGAATACATCCAAAACCTGGATCGTAGGTTATATTCTTTCAACACTTTGTATGGAGAAGTAAAACTTGCTGAAGGTTTGAAGTACCGCTTAAATGGTGCAATTACCTATGGCCAGAATCAGGGCAACAACTATAACCCGGTAAACACGGTGTACAACACGGCGCAATCTGCATCGCAGGCTGCTGAAAGCGTGGTGAATTCGGAAAACTATACCTGGTTGGTTGAGAATATTTTGACTTACGATAAAGTATTTGCTGAGAAACATCACTTAACCTTTACTGGTCTTTACAGTGTGGAGAAGGATCATAGCCAAGGCTTACAGATCTATGGTGTAGGTATGCCAGCGGATTATCTGCAGAGTTATAACCTGTTCCTAGCCAATCAGATTAACTTCCAAAGCGGCAATCAGCCCTATTTTTCTGATCGCGGTCTGGTATCGTACATGGCACGTGTAAACTATGTCTTCAATGATAAATACCTTTTGACGGCTACAGTTAGACGGGATGGCTCTTCTGTGTTGGATCCAGACAACCGCTACTTCACTTATCCTGCCTTTGCTGCAGGCTGGAATATCGATCAGGAGAACTTCATGAAGAATGTTCGTTTTGTAAACGCCCTGAAGCTGAGAGCGGGTTATGGTGTTACGGCAAGTCAGAACGTGGCGCCATATCAGATCTTGGGTAACCTGGGATTAAATGCTTACAACTTTGGTGCGAATGGCCAAAACGGCTATCTGGTAACCAACCTGGCCAGTAGATTGAAATTTGAACATACCAACAACTGGAACATCGGTCTTGATTTTAGCTTGTTCAACAACCGTCTTTCCGGTATGATCGATGTGTATCAACAAAAAACCTTTGATATTCTACAGGTAGAAACCTTACCAGCCAGTAATGGTGCAAACAGTACTACCGTGAATGCGGGTAACTCCAAAGGAAAAGGTCTGGAGATTTCATTAAGCAGTGTAAACATCAAAAACGACAACGGATTTAACTGGTCTACCGACTTTAACATTGCCTTTTCCAGAAGTGAGATCACAGCTTTGCATGATGGCTTGCAGGCCGATATTACCAATGGCTGGTTTGTTGGTCAACCTTTCAACGTGATCTATGATTACAAAAAGATTGGTATCTGGCAGACAGAAGAAGCGGAACAAGCAGCCGTTTACGGACAGCGTCCAGGGCAGATTAAAATTGAAGACCTTGATAAAGACAACAGAATCAGCGGGAATGATCTTCAGATTCTGGGCAGTTACCAGCCGAACTATGTTGCTGGCTTAACCAACAGATTTACTTACAAAGGTTTTGACCTTTCGTTTGTAGCCTTTGCAAGGATGGGCCAAAAGGTTGCCGTTACTTACCTGGGTTCTGATGCAGGCGCACAGGGTTTCCCTTTCTTCAATCAAGGACGTGTAAACCAGGTTAACGTGAACTATTGGACACCAACAAATCCAACGAACGACTTCCCTCGTCCCGATGCGAATTTGAGCGGGCCGCAGTACGCTTCAACGTTACAGTACCGCGATGGATCTTTCATCAAGATGCGCAGCATCAACTTTGGATATACCATCCCAACGCAATACACTCAGAAAGCAGGCATCAGCTCCGTGCATGTATACCTGACCTGCACAAATCCATTTATCATTTATTCACCATTGGTTGACAGTGGCCTAGCGATCGATCCGGAGGGTAATGGTTACGGAAATCAGATTCCAGGTGCATCGGGATTTTCAACCAACGCTTTAGGGCGCGCAGTAACTGTTGGTTTAAACAACCCGATGGCGCGTACTTTCCAGTTGGGCATCAATGCAAGGTTTTAATTACACAGGTTAAAAAGTATCAGACATGAAATCATATAAAAAAATAGCAATCATATTTACTGCTCTTGGCACTTTCGCAGCACCAGGGTGTAAAAAGATCCTGGATCAGGAGCCGAAGGCGAATATCACGCCCAACGTACTTGCTTCACAGGGCGGCGTGGTCGGCGGTATAGCGGGCGTGTATTCAGATCTACGTAACCTTTGGGGTACGGAAGGCTTTTTCTACTACACCAATCTAGGTGTAGATGAGACGCTTGCAGGTGGCGGCGCTTCTTCCAGCGGCAGTAACTTTGCCACCTACAAGAATTACACAAACAACATCTCAGAGGTTTATAATCCATTGTACGGGGTGTTCAGCATTGCCTATCAGGACATCAATACGTTGAATGGTGTATTGGAATACGGACCTGCGGCCTTCGCTGATGAAAATATCCGCAAGGCGTATCTCGCGCAAGCAAAGTTCCTGCGGGCATTTTATTACTTCCACCTGGTGCAAACCTTCGGTGATGTACCATTACATACCACCTTTATCAACACGGCAACCCGCGCAGATTCCCGCGCACCTATCGCCGATGTTTACGCACAGATCATCAAAGACCTTACGGAAGCGTCCACTGAACTGCAAACCAAACCAGGAGAAAGTGCTTCGCCGTTTGGCGGCCATGCAGCGACCAAGGCAAGTGCACTGTATTTACTAGCCAAAACTTATTTAAGCAGAGGCTGGTCAGCAGCAGCACAGCCAGACGACTTCAGCAATGCGCTTGTTACTGCACAGAACCTGATTACCAATAGGGCAACTTATGGCAAGGGACTTTACCAGAACTATGCAGACGCATACAATCCAGCAAATGACGCGACTAATACGGAGAACTTATTCGCGATAGAACGGAGCACCGACCCTAAATACGGTGATTTTGTTCCGGGCAACTCTGGCGGTAAAGCCAATGGCTGGGCCTATTTCTTCAGACCGAATTATCCAACCGTTACTGCAAATTATCCAACCAACTCCGGAGCAAGTGTGATGACCAGGGATATTCCGAACGGTCGTCCATTCTTCCGCGCTCGTCCAAACTATGACTACGTGAACAATGTCGCTTTTAGCGATAAAACCAATGACTTCCGATACTGGAACACTTTCCAGACCACCTGGATTGCGAACACTCCGAATGTAACCACACCTCGTGGAACATTAACGGTGGGTGTAGATACTGCGATCTGGATGCCACCATTTGATCCAGGTGCTGCTAAGAGAGCTTCGTTTAAAGGGGTTGTGTTCCTGCCACCAAGTGTTGCGGCGACTGCAAGCGGTGCAAATGCCAATGCAAGCACCAGCGCATTCTTCCCTTCAGTGAAAAAGTTTGATGATCCGAACCGCCCCGCGGTAAATGATCCGTCATCGCGCCCGGCAGTCTTGTTCCGCTTGTCGGAGGTTTACCTGATTGCAGCGGAAGCAGCATTCAAAATGGGTGACTTAAACACCGCTGCTGAGATGATCAATGTATTGCGTACACGTGCAGCTTACCGACCGGATAACATGCCTGCAAATGCTGTAGCGAATATGCAGGTAAGTCCAGATCAGATTACCATCGACTTTATTCTTGATGAGCGTACACGCGAACTATTTGGAGAGTCTTTAAGATGGTGGGATCTTGCCCGCACACAATCTCTGGTTCGCCGCGTGAAGCAGTATAACGCTGAAGCAGGCCCCAATATTCAGGAACATATGGTATTAAGACCAATTCCACAGACACAAATTCAGCTGGTAACACAAGGTCCTCCATTCCCGCAGAACCCTGGCTTTTAGGACGATTCTCCTGAACGCTGAACAAGGCTAGCGAGCCTTATGCTCCAAAAAGAATGATTATGCAAACAGATCCGGCTTCAGCCAGATCTGTTTTTTAAATTAACATAAACCTAATTGGCTCCGCTTATACACGAAGCACAGCATTCAACTTATGTACATGAATTCAAGATCCAAGAAGTTTTTAACAGCACTATTCGCTCTGGCTGTCCTGTTGAATATCGAGGCTACTGCCGAGGTACGTCTGCCGCAGTTGGTAAGCGATGGTATGGTGCTCCAGCGGGATGCGCCGCTAAAGATCTGGGGCTGGGCATCACCTGGTGAAAAAATCCAATTGAAGTTCCAGGGAAAGACCTACCAAACTACTGCCTCTGCCGAGGGCAAGTGGAGCATCCCCATGCGATCCCAGAAAGCTGGTGGGCCGTATACGATGGACATCAATGCCAGCAACAAGATCGTATTAAAAGACATTTTGATTGGCGAAGTTTGGTTCTGTTCCGGTCAATCGAACATGGCCCTTCCAATGGAACGGGTGAAAGAAAAGTTTGCTGATGAGGTTTCTAAGGTGAACTACCCGCAGATTCGAAACTTCTTTATCCCCACAGTCTCTGATGTCGGTCGCGTTCATGAAGACCTGCCCCCGGGAAAATGGATCCCTGCCCTTCCGGAGCAGATCCTGAGCTTCGGTGCAGTAGCTTATTTCTTTGCCAAAGACATCCATACCAGATATAAGGTACCAATTGGCATCATCAACTCCAGCGTTGGCGGAACACCCATCCAAGCCTGGACCAGCGAAGAAGGCTTAAAGCAAATCCCGCAGTATGCGGAGCGTGTAGAACAGTTGAAAGACAGTGCCTTCGTAAATCAGCTGGTGCGGGAAACCGAGTCAAGGAATAAAGCCATCGCTGCACAATTCAAGCCGAATGACGAAGGCTTAACTGCCGAGACACCCTGGTATAATCCTGCATACGTTCCGGAAGGCTGGCAGCCATTCTGGCTTCCTGGTTACTGGGCGGATCAGGGCATTCGTGGTTTAAAGGGCGTAGTATGGTTTAGAAAAGAAATAGAGCTGCCGCAAAGCATTGCTGGCAAAGCCGGAAAGCTGATGATGGGTGCCATGGTGGATGCGGATGAAACGTATGTTAATGGCAAGCAAGTGGGAAATGTTACTTACAAGTATCCACCGAGACGATATGAGCTACCGGCAGGCCTGCTGAAGCCAGGGAAAAACATCATCGTGATTCGCCTAACCAACACGACCGACAAAGGTGGCTTCGTGCCCGATAAATTTTATGACCTTTTGGTTGATGGAATGCGCATGGATCTGCGCGGCGATTGGCAGTATAAGGTTGGCCAGGTGTTTACGATGTCGAAAGACATCCCCGCAGAGCCAAACTTCTCTGCACAAAATGAACCCACCGGATTGTATAAGTCGATGGTTGCTCCAGTACTGCCATATGCGATCAAAGGTGTGCTATGGTACCAAGGTGAAACGAACAGTCATAAGCCTCATAAATATGAGCAACTGCTGAAGGCCCTAATCGCGGACTGGCGTAATAAGTGGGCTATGCCAGATCTACCGTTCATTTATGCACAATTGCCCAACTTCATGGAAGTAGACTATTCACCTGCGGAGAGCAACTGGGCGATATTAAGGGAAGGGCAGCGTAGAACGTTAAGCGTCCCAAATACAGCCATGGCTGTTGGCATTGATGCTGGAGAGTGGAATGATATCCATCCTTTGGACAAGCAGACGATCGGAAAGCGACTGGCTCTTGCTGCGCAAAAGCTGGCCTACAAAGATGCAAAGCTGGTGGCTTCAGGGCCTGCATTTGAATCTGCAAAGGTGGAAGGCAATCAGATCCGCATCAGCTTTACAAGCACTGGCAGCGGTTTAGTTGCCAAAGGCAGCAATGCTTTAAAGCATTTCGCCATCGCTGGCGCAGATAAGAAGTTTAGCTGGGCAACCGCAACCATTGAGGGCAATCAGGTGCTGGTATCCAGTGCGCAGGTGCCAAGCCCGATGTATGTACGTTATGCCTGGGCAGATAATCCAGCCTTCGCCAATCTATATAACAAAGAAGGCCTGCCCGCTTCGCCGTTTAAAACCGACGAGTAAGCATGGGAAGGGAAACGCTACAGACCTTTAACCTTTACTTGGTCAAAGGATGCCTGAGCTTTATAAGTCCGGAGGCCAATACTTCCGGATTTATAATCCTCATCGCTGGCAGCAATAATCGGTGTTGCAGCGCCGTCAAGAAATACCTTCAGGTTCTTTCCCCTTGCCTGCACCTTAAGGCGGTATTGCTGGTGTTGATTTAAGTCCGCTGCTTTACTGCTGATGACCTGCCAGGTGTAACCATTGGCTTTGCCGAGAGTAACCAGGCCCGAGGATGGATTGAGCCCAACGTAATAACCCTGATATGCGTCTGCGCCTATTGCCGGTTTGCTCAGGCGGAATATCATGCCTGCATCGCCAGAGCTGGTCAATTCAACCGCTGCTTCATACTCGAAGTCTGAAAATTCAGTACCATTGGCTACAATCTTGGACCCATCGATCCCATAGCTTCCGGATCCTGCATTTGAAGCAGCGTGAATGGCGCCATCTTTCCAGAACCAGCCACCACCGTAAAATACCCAACCTTCAGGCATACCCTCCCTGAAGTCTTCCGAAACTGCCTTGTTGCGCTTCCCGGGTGTGCCAATAACCGGGAACAGACTTAAGCGAATGTTCTCCGAACCAAAAGGCACCAGGGTAATTTCTTCCACTGGCGCATTCGAAGCTACCGGACTTAACGGGACATCAAATGCCGCGACCTTATTATAAGAAATACCCCATTCCGGAATCTTGCGTGCCTGCATTTTCAACTTTAGAGGTGCATCTGCAGCGATAAAAGGATTGTCTGCCATCGCTGATCTCAAGACTTTGACACCACTTACCGACTTGTCAGAACCTAAAACCAGTCCATAGTTCCAGGAAGATTCGGGCAGAATCTCATAGTCAGAAAAGCCCTGCACTGCATGTGTTTTAGTGATCCGGTTTTTTGCCTTAATTTCAAGTGCATAAACCAAGGGTCCAAGTTCCACGCTAACAGCATTGTTTACCTGAGGCCGTGTGCTGACTTCCATGGGGAAATTTAACTCCAGCACATCATGCTCTTTCCAAAGCTGAGCAACCGTAAACATTTTACCTGCTTGANNCTGCCCATTATATCTAATTTCAGGATTTACACTCCAGCCTGGAATCCGCAACACCAGTGGAAAAGAAACCGGCTTGTTCAGCGAAACCTTCAACCTGATCTGCTCTTCAAAGGGGTAGTTCGTTTCCACCAGCAGCTTCAACTTCTGGTCGCCAGCCACTACGGCATTTACCTCCATTGGCCCATAACTTAACATCGCCAGTCCGCGCTCAGGTGTAGCCATCACGCTATTCTTTACGAAATACGGCCAACCCATATGCATGTTGTAGCGACAGCATGGAAAGCCGGAGTAAGGACTGGAGATAATACCCGTGCCATAATCCTGATTAAAGCCATGGCCGCCATGTATACTCAGCACCTGGTTGGGCAAGGCATAATAAGAATGATTTTTAAAGTCCCTGCTAAATTGCGCTGGAAGCGCATTAAAAGCAACCCGTTCCAATTGATCGCCGATATGTGCATCATGAAGCACCCGCCCAGCAGTTTCCAGGCTCTGCATCCATTCCACAACGGAACAGGTTTCCACCCCCTGAATGGAACTCCTACCTGCCAGGAACTCTGTCCCGGAGCCTAATCCCTGCGGCTGACCGTGGTCGCGCATAAGGTGCCTGATTCCTGCATCCAGTGCCTTCAGGTTCGCAGGCCGATCGTCTAACTGACCATATACGACCGGAAATTTCAGCGCCTGGGCGACATTCACCATATGTTTAGGCTGAAAATCATCTCCATAGTAGTAGAACTGGTTCTTCGTGTAGATGTCAATCCAGGGATACGCCTGCTCTTTCAGCTTTTCCACCAGTTTCAGCAAGTCGGCATCGCCGGTTTTGTTGTATACCCAGATTGCAATTTCCATGTTATCCGCTGCGCGGGATTTACCCCAATCCTTCAGCGGATCGGCATCAAGATGAGCAAATTCATACTTCAGGTATTTCTGCAAGAAAGGAACAACACGCTTATCACCAGTGGCTTCAAAATAGCCCTGCAACGCATACATCATCGGCATGCGTGGCCACCAGTCCTTCATTTTTGCAGGACCAAATAAACCATCAGATTGCTGGCTGTTCAAGGTCCATTCTATGTATTTCTGTGCCTTTGCCTTTAGCCCTGCGTCATCCAGGGTGTATGCCAGGGCAACCAAGCCTTTTACGTAGTACGGTACCCGCTCCCAGCCCGCTTCGGTGCCACCAAGCCAATCCGAGCCTTTACCCAGATTGGCATCTTCGGGGTACAACTCTTCAGCACGGCCTGTAGCCCCATCACGCTGTTGCTCCAGCTGCTTAAGCAACCAGCCCTTCGCCTTGATGCTACCAAGGGGCAGCTGCACATAAGTATCTTGTTTTAATGGCTTGCGATTAAAGTCGTAAGCGCCACCCGATTGCGCGAGGCTGATACCTGGAACTGCGAGGTAAGCTAACACTGCAAGGCCGATAGTTTTCAATGGATTTGCCATACAAGAAGATTCTCACACCAAGATAGCATTTACAGCTTTCCTTCGCCGCAACAAATTACCGGCTTGTAATTACCGGAGGCCCAATCCTACCAACTCACTCGCTGTAATTGCATATGCAGGATCAAAATCAGCTGACTGCATATAATTCAATATGGAATTGTAAAGCTGTTTTGCTTCTGGTTTATCGCCGCAAATCTGAAGCACAAAAAAGGGCTACTGGAAGTAGCCCCTTGCTGGTAGATCGGTTTACAGATAACTTTAAAGAATGAAAAACACCTTTGATGGTCCTTGCACGGTACCTTGCGGTTTCTCTTCTGCCTTGTAGCTCTCCTTTAACATTTGTTTAATGTCGCGCTCTGCAGTCATTGAAATGGTCGTCGTCGGTGTATCTGTCGGCATGTTTTCAAAAGGATCCTGCAAGTGTATCGCCATTTTTTCAATCAGAAAGAAAGAGCTTGATATGGCAATAACCAATGGAATCTCCACCACGCCAAAGAACTCGATCAAGCCAAAAGGTAGCAACATGATAAACAGGATCAGCGACATGTGAATGTAAATGCTGTAAGTTGCCGGGAACACGGTATTCTTGATCCTTTCACAGCCGCCCAGTTCGTCAGTTAACCTGCTAAAGGTTCTATCAATCTCAACTTGTTGAAATTCATTAATCCAGCCCAGCTTATACGCTAATCGCAGATCATTACCCTGCATTTCCAGCAAGCCAACCGGCACATTAGTATAGTTTTTTACATCGCGCAGGTCCTCATCAGAGATCCATCGGTCAAGCTGATACGTTGGATCCTGGTTCCGCAGGTGGCGACTCAGGCTGTAGTTCCAGGCAATCTGCCGGTGTGCCATGCGCTCGCAAAATGCACGCTTCTCTTCTGCGCCATAATCCACGTCAATGAAGGTCAGTAATTGTCGCGTAAGTGTTCTGGAGTCATTCAAAATGGCTCCCCAAAGCGTGCGTGCCTCCCACCAGCGATCGTAAGCCTGATTGGATTTAAAGGCAAGCAATAACGAGATCACCGTACCAAGTATCGTTGGTATTGCAATCGGAATGGATATCCGTGTAAAATGAAAGTTATTATACATCAGGGCCACCAATATCGAATAGATGGACACAAAGATGAGTTCCTTTTTAATCTTCCCCAGAATGTAGGTGAACGGTATGTTTTTCTTTAATAGCATGGTCGTAAGTTTAGGTTAACAGGTTTAAACTGCTTCTTGTAACTGTTCTTGCGCTGGCACGCGAACTGCAGCTTTGCGTGCTGCCTGCAGATGAAGGACTTTAAGTCCGCACTTTTGAATCAACCCTTCAGGATTTACGCTCATTTTATTCAAAGGCTTTAAAGAACAGTGCTTAAGGTCAAGCACAGCATCTACGTCCTGAGCTTCCAGGTAGTTTCTGAACGTGCTCAGCGTACTTCCATAAAAGAAGTCCACTTTGATACTTTCCACTTGTGGATAGGCCGCTTTAATCCTTTCGCAAGCCTGGTAAAAGTGGTTACTAACGTAATCGTAGTCCCGGTTGCGCCTGGAAAGCATCAACAGATCCGTGATGGAGTCTGAGATTTTAAAAAGATGGATAAAGATTAATTGAAAACGCGTATTTTCGTGCTGTTCACATAGGTTTTCAATACATGTTAAGGCATTAACATTGAAATCTGTTGGAATTAAGATGTTTTTCATGTTCGTAGGCTTTAGGTAATTGCTTTGTTTCTTTACAATGCAATACTATCCTGCAAACATTAAAATGAAATAAACACCCTATTAGACCTTCATTAGAATTGCTTCAGCCTCAAAAATTGCATAGCGGGCTATAACGGCTAAAGATCAGCGAATTATAGATAAGAGATTTATTAGTATACCTTGCTTATTAGAAAGTTATTAGAAAGCTGGGCTAATAATTGGGATTATTACAGTCTTATGCAACCGAAATCGGCAGATAAACCTGTATCTCTGTTCCTTTATCTTCCTGTGAACTGATGCCAATAGATCCTTTATGTAATCTGATGATGTTGAGTGTTAAAGGCAGGCCGATCCCAAATCCTTCGAACTCGCTGGTATTGGAGGCACGAAAGAATGGTTCGAAAACATGCTGCTGATCCTTCTCCGGGATGCCTATGCCATTATCGGTGACTACAATTACAATAAACCCGTTTTCTGTCTTTGCCTGAACTTTAACAGGTTGTTTTTTCGAGTATTTACAGCCGTTCATAACGATGTTACTCAATGCAAGTAACAGGAGATTGTTGTTACCCGCTGTATATAGATGCGACTCTTCCTCTGGCAGGGTAGAGAAGTCAATGTCAATGGTACATTCCGCATCAATCTTCTTCACGGCATCCGCCACATTTAACACCAGCTCGTCCACGCGGATCTGCTGCCAGTTCTGCTTTTTCCCGTCGAAGCCAGATTGCGCCAGGCCCAACAAACTGGTCAGAATATGGTGTAACTTTTCTGCTTCCGCCAAGATGGTCTTCACGGAAGCTTCCGCTACAGGGTCTAATTTCTTCCCGGAAAGTAGGAGTTCCGCTTCACTGGTCATGATGGTAAGTGGTGTTCGTAACTCATGCGAGGCATTGCTGATGAAGTTGTTCTGTGTTTCAAAGGCTGTTTCCAAACGGGTCAGCATGGTATTAAAGGTCGATATCAAAATCGATACTACATCATTACCTTTTACTTCCGGCAATCGGGAGTGCAGGTTATTTGCCTTAATCTGTTTCACACTGAAGGTGATGTCCTGAATGGGCTTGATGATGTACTTTGAAAGTAACAACCCGGCAATGTACGACAGGACAATGGATATCAANNCTGAGGCAGCAACGATGACCATGTAGCGGTCGCCTTTGGTCTGAAATATCTTGCCGAAGTAAAAGTGGTTGGCTTCATTGTATTTTGCACTGCCGTTATCAAGGATGGACTTGTAGAAGCTCTGGGGTAGTTTTAACGGATGCGGAAAGCTGCTGGCATTACTATCGATCTTAACCACGTAGTTCTGCTCATCTTCCAACTTCTCCAGATATCTGGCACGAACTTCTTTATAAGCATCTGTATTTGGGTCTGCATACAGGTTAGTTTGAGCGGTCAGATTAACACGAGCTTCTAACCTGTCAAAAAAGTCTTTAAAGCTAAACTGCGATACAAAGTAGAAAATGGTCGCATTCAGCAAAATCAATCCAGCTGCAGAAATTGCAAAGAATAATAAGGTGATTTTAGTTTGAAACTTCATTCGCATCTGCTTTGAACATATAACCCATTCCAAATACCGTATGGATTAGCTTAGTTTGATATCCATGATCCAGCTTCTTTCGAAGATAATTGATATACACATCAACCACATTGGTCCCCATGTTG
>DDAD01000037.1:3770-22444 GCA_002333205.1 Pedobacter sp. UBA2067 | reverse complement strand
CGGTTAGGAAGTGGTTTGTTGTAGATGTTGTCGAATATATCCTCGTTAGTTAATGCGAAATTATCATAGAAAGCTTCTCTCAATCCTTTTGGCATGTAGCCTTTCATGTAGTCAGCAAGTATTCTTTTGCCGATAAAACATCCGCTACCTTCGTCACCTAAGAAATATCCCAGTGAATCAATGTTTAAAGAAATGTCTTTACCATCATAAAGGCAGGTATTTGTTCCTGTGCCCAAGATGGCTGCAAATCCTGCTTCGTCACCCAATAGCGCTCTGCAAGAAGCTAATAAATCGTGACCGATATTGATTTCAGCGTTTGGGAAAATTTGTTGCATGGCATCAGCAACTATTTTTTTGTTCGCGTCAGTCGAACATCCGGCACCATAATAGTAAACTTCAGTAAGTTTTTCAGTCTCTAAATGGTCAGGCAAGCCTACTTTCAATGAACCTACTATGTATTCTGTATTTGAGAAATATGGATTATATCCTTCTGTATTAAATAGAATCTTTCTTCCGGCTTCGTTAATTAAACACCAATTGGTTTTGGTGGAACCTCCATCTGCAATAACTATCATGTTAATTTAAATTTTTCGGGATAAATGTAGAAATTCTTAATTCTCTGTGATTAGTTTTTTTCATAATTTATTTTTTCAGTGGTTTCTAAAAGTTAGACATTAGGTTAAAAGTAGGTTATGATTTGGTTAAGAAGAGACCAAAAAGTATTAAATAATTGATGGTTCGGCCCTAAAATTACGTTTGTTATTCTCATTTCCAAATTTTACAGGGCGATTGAGGTGTATTTTGTTACGCGATATCTCATCTATTTCATCAGTTTCTAGCCACACTAAGGTGTTATAATTGAATCAGATGTAGTAAGTTGTGAATAGAAGCCTCGTAAATGGCCTTCAAGGAATCACTGAAATAATGAAGTGTAAAATTTTAAATGCTTAATATATTGTAGTGTTACAATTTCAATATTTGTAATAAACCAAGATTATATGATCAACAAGATAGATTTCCGGAGTGATACCGTTACAAGGCCCACTGCAGAAATGCGAGAAGCTATGATGCAGGCGAAGGTAGGGGACGATGTTTTTGAAGAAGATGAAACGGTAAATGCGCTGGAAGCCAAGCTATGCCGTATGTTTAACATGGAAGCCGGGCTATTTTGTCCTTCTGGGACCATGACAAATCAGATCGCCATTAAATGTTTTACAAACCCAATGGATGAGGTCATATGCGACCAGACCGCTCACGTTTATCGATATGAAGGTGGCGGAATTGCTTATAACTCACTTGCTTCCGTACGGTTGCTACATGGGGAGCGGGGTATCCTGACGACCGAGCTGATTGAACCAGAGATCAATGAAGAGAATATTCATTATCCAAATTCAACGCTGGTTGTACTGGAAAACACAGTGAACAAAGGTGGCGGTGCATGTTACAAACTGGATCAGATTGCACCTATACACAACTTATGCAATATAAAAGGCTTGAAATTGCATCTCGATGGTGCCCGCTTGTTTAATGCCTTGATTGCTACAGGCGATCATGCGAAAGATTACGGCCAGTACTTTGATGGAGTATCAATTTGTTTGTCTAAGGGCCTGGGTGCTCCTGTAGGATCCGTGCTACTAGCCTCAAAAGAAACCATTAAAAAAGCTAGAAAAATCCGCAAGGTTCTTGGTGGTGGAATGCGACAAGCAGGCTTTTTAGCCGCTGCAGGTATTTATGCACTTGATCATCATGTAGAAAGGCTAAAAACCGACCATGCCCATGCTAAAGCAATTGCAAAGACTTTGTCTGAACTAAGCTGGGTGAATGCAGTGATGCCCGTTGAAACAAACATCATTATCTTTCAGGTGAAGCCGAAGTATGCTGCTATTGAAGTGGTGCGCAAGCTAACTGAAAAAGGAATTATGTGTAATACCACCAATCGGGATACCATCAGATTTGTTTTGCATCTTGATATTTCATCGGAGATGGTGGACCGCGCAATTGAAATCCTGCTACATTTGTACCCATAACCAAGAAATCTGTTCATGAAGAAAATCCTGATTGCCAATAGGGGTGAGATCGCCCTTAGAATCATGCGCTCTGCAAAAGAGATGGGCATCGCAACTGTTGCCGTTTATTCGGAAGCGGATAGAAGTGCTTTGCATGTTCAATATGCAGATGAAGCCATTTGTATCGGTCCCGCTGCTTCCAGTCAGTCATACCTGCTTACTCAGAAAATTCTTGAAGCTTGTAAAATCAGTGGTGCTGATGCTATTCACCCCGGATATGGATTTCTTTCTGAGAACGCCGAATTCGCAAGACAGGTGGTTGCCGCCGGAATAACCTTCATAGGTCCAACCCCCGAGGCAATGGAGATTATGGGTAACAAGTTATCCGCGAAAGCAGCGGCTCTGAAATATAACATTCCTATGGTTCCCGGTACTGAGGAAGCCATCACAGATGTAGAGGAAGCAAA
Organism: Pedobacter sp. UBA2067; assembly: GCA_002333205.1. GTDB lineage: Bacteria > Bacteroidota > Bacteroidia > Sphingobacteriales > Sphingobacteriaceae > Pedobacter. The sequence goes on along the minus strand of DDAD01000037.1, from coordinate 19,971 downwards.
GAAGCGGGCGATTGAAGTAGGATTCCCAATTTTGATTAAAGCTGCGGCCGGAGGTGGTGGTAAAGGGATGCGGATCGTAAATCAGGTGGAAGATTTTCTGGAACAGATGGAGCTTGCTGTTAGTGAGGCAATCTCAGCCTTTGGCGATGGCGCAGTATTTATAGAAAGATATGTGTCTTCTCCACGGCATATTGAGATTCAAGTGTTAGGGGATATGCATGGCAATATTGTACATCTTTTTGAACGGGAATGCTCCGTTCAACGCAGGCATCAAAAGGTTATTGAAGAAGCCCCGTCTAGCGTACTGACACCCGAGATCAGGGAAAAGATGGGTAAATGTGCTGTTGATGTTGCCCGCGCTGTAAACTATGTTGGTGCGGGTACTGTCGAGTTTATTCTGGATGAAAACCTGGACTTCTTTTTTCTGGAAATGAATACCAGGTTACAGGTTGAACATCCGGTTACCGAGATGATCACAGGCCTCGACCTTGTAAAAGAACAAATAAAGATTGCCAGAGCCGAAGCACTTAGTTTTAAACAGGAGGATCTAAAGATAAATGGACATGCAGTCGAACTCCGGGTGTATGCTGAAGATCCAGAGAATAACTTTTTGCCGGATATCGGTACATTGGCAACATACAAGACGCCAAAGGGCTATGGTGTTCGTGTAGATGACGGATTTGAACAGGGCATGGAGATACCCATCTACTATGACCCGATGATTGCTAAACTGATCACCTTTGGAAGCACACGAACAGAAGCCATAGACCGGATGGTTCGGGCGATCTCGGAATATGAGATTACGGGCATACAAACTACCTTGGGCTTTGGTAGGTTTGTTATGTTACACGAGGCATTCCGTTCAGGGAACTTTGACACACATTTCGTCAGTAAGTACTACCAGTCTGAACAGGAAAACACGCCAGATGAAGTCGAAGCGCTGATTGCTGCGCTTGTCGCCTTAAAAGCCTTAAATGAAAAAACAAACGCTACCATACCGGTTGAAGCATCGTCAGCTAGTGAGTGGCGGAGAAATAGAACAGATATTTAAGATGTTTACAGGAATTATTGAAACACTAGGCACTGTCAAGGCAGTGGTGAGGGAGTTAGAAAATGTACACTTTACCATAGCTTCTGAGATCAGCCAGGATTTGAAGATAGATCAAAGTGTAGCACACAACGGTGTGTGTCTTACAGTTGTTGCACTTCAAGAAAATACCCATACCGTTACGGCCATACAAGAAACCTTAGATAAGACAAATCTAGGGGATCTTGAAGTTGGTTCAACGGTAAACCTTGAGCGTTGTATGCAGATGAATGGCCGCTTAGATGGTCATATTGTCCAAGGCCATGTTGATCAAACTGCTGTTTGTGTTAAAAAAGACGCACTAGAGGGTAGCTGGGAATACCGCTTTAAATATGATGCCAGCAATGGAAATGTAACCGTTGAAAAAGGTTCAATTTGCATAAATGGCATTAGCCTCACTGTCGTTAACTCGGAAAAGGATGAATTTTCAGTTTTTATAATTCCTTACACCCATGAACATACGAACTTGAATTCAGTTGATGTAGGTTCGACCGTTAACCTCGAATTTGATATCATAGGGAAATATGTAGCCCGGTTACTAAATAAGTAGCAGCATTATTTAGTAAGGGCTTTAACCCTGTCTTTCACATAGGCGATATTTTCAGCAGATAACTTTTGGTCCGGATTGCTTTTCAGGCACTTCCTGTAGTACCGCAATGCGGTCGATTTGTTTTTCAACTTGAAATCATTCAACAAGCCCAGGCTATAGTAAACATTACTGTTGGCAGAAAATTGAAGTCCCTTCATGTAGGCGGTCTGGGCAGACTTANNGACTTGTATAAACCGGCTTGTTCATGTAAATGTCCAAGTAGGGAGTAATAGCTCCCTACATTGGGTGAAATTGAAGCTTCAATTGTTGCAGTTGTGTATGTACGGGCATTCTTTAAATCGTTCAACTTTTGATAACAGATTGCAGTGTAGTAAAGACTCGCTTCCGTGGCATCTGCTCTTTCTTCAAGCACTTTGAATAGGGAGATTGCCTGCTTGAAATCTTTCTTTTCCATCGCCAGCTTACCCATACTATTTATCACGAAAGAAGAACTGTCTCCATTTTGTAGCAACATCTGTCCAGCTTCTTGCGCCTCTTCTAACTTCTTCATTGTAATGCAGAGTGGTAGCTTAGCCTTCAAAAGCAAATAGTTACCCGTATCGGCCTCCCATGCACGCCTTAGTACCTGATATGCTGCGGTTAACTGCTTTTGCCTGCTCAATTCGGTAGCGAGATCGTATGCAACATCCCCATCAGTAGGCTTAATCCGGTTCGCTTTTACCAGATATTCCATCTTTTCTATCGGATCATTTAGGCCGTTCGCCATCAATTTAAGCGCTCTGAAATTGTTGCTGTCTACAGCAAGTACCTGCTTGTAATATCCTCTTGCTTTCCCTTCATCTCCTCGCTTTGCGTAAAGCCCTGCAAGACTAAAGAGTATAGCCATATTCTTTCCATCTGCCTGGTTTAGTTTTAAATACTGCACCTCGGCGACTTTAAAGTCACCCGCCATATTACTCGCATAGGCTAGCATCGCAGTTGCTTTTAGATCTTCGGGATTGTCGCCAAATACATGTTGGAGCAACCTTGTAGCCTCGTCATACCGTTGCGACTGATAAAATTCCAATAATTGTTCCTGATCCCTTGTATTTAGCACCTGCGCAACTATGGAGGATGAACAACAGAAAAATAGAAGAATGAGCGCGTAAATGTATTTCATAGCATGAGCCGTTTAATGTATAACTAATATATTAGTTATACATTATAAATCAAAGTGTTTGTGATGTGATAATGAAATCTGAGCCTTCTTTGCACATGAAGTCTGGGAAATGGCCACAATTTGGCGTTCACAAGCTTTATTGGTATGATTTTTTCTACCCAGGCAGGAAAGGGGCAACGCGCCTTAAGTTTGAAAATTATCTTAGTTTTACACGCAAACAAAACGTTCATATATGAAGAAAATATTATTATCATTTGCAGTACTAGTTGGAATTAGTTCTGCAGCCTTTAGTCAGGTATTACCTAGTGTGCAGGTAGGCTTGCGCGGCGGTGCCAACCTGTCAAACTTCAGTACAAATAATACCTTTAGCAGCGAGAATACAGCTGGTTATTTCATTGGGCTTTATTCAAGGTTTGGTGCTGGTGGAATTCATGCACAGCCGGAGATTTATGTTGCAGGTAAAAATGCGGATCTCAAGAGTGCAGACGGTACGGAAACTAATGAAGTTCGATTTACCAGTATTGATGTTCCAATTTTGATTGGAACTAAGATCGGTGCGGCAGGTGTTGGCGTTCGTCTACAAACTGGACCCATGGTTTCGTTTGTATTAGATCAATCGCAGTCAGTAAATCAAGCTACCAGCAAGATCTTTAAGGGCAACTTCAAAGATCAAAACTTTGCATGGCAGTTCGGCTTAGGTCTGGATGTTGGTAAATTAGGGGCCGATCTTCGCTATGAACTTGGTTTAAGTGATGTAGCCAAAGAAGGATATCAGGACAGTAAAATGAGTCTGTTTACGCTTGGTCTTTCGTACAGACTATTCTAATCAAAACTTTACGACATAAAAAAAGAGGCTCATGAGATGCCTCTTTTTTTATGTCGTATTTTTAAGCTAATGCTGTTAATTAGATTTCTCAATTTCTTTAAGCTCGTAGATGAAGGCTCCTTTTATTGGCCGGATTGGCGACTCGTGAGCGATACTTAGTATTCTTACAAAGCAGGCCCCAAAGTAAAAAATCATGGAAGAATAGAATATGAATAGCATGATCAGAATTACAGAACCTGATGTTCCATAAATGCTTCCAATGTTGCTCAGTGGCAGCATAATTCTAAGAATGTACTTACCAAGTGTAAAAAGCACCCCGGTTAGTAAGCCACCAATCATGGAATCTTTCCAAGTTGGCCGGCCATTCGTCAAAAATCGAAACATCACCGTGAACCAGGTCGACACAATTGCAATGAACACAAGCTGGTTCAATGCTGCATTAAGAAAGCGGCTAAAATTTGGCGAAGAGTCGTTCAAGTACGATCCGATGAAAGCCTGGATACCATCTGTAACCAGACCAACTGTAAAAAGAAACCCAGCCAGGATGATGATGACCATAGACCGGGCACGCAGCTTCAATTTAAACATAAAACTGGAATGCGGTTTTATTCCAATCGTCCATATCTGGTCCATTGAACCTTTAATCACACTAAAAAGGGTGGTGGCGACAAACAGGAAGAACACAAAACTAATCATTGTTGCGATCCAGTTCTGGTCCACCGCTCTGATGTTTTCAAGCGTATTCCGGATTTGGTCGATGCTGCTTTTATCCAGAATGTTTTCCAGCCTCTCAAACAATCGTTGAGCGAAGGTTTTTCGATCCATAAAGAAGCCGAAAAGCCTGATTAATATAATCAATATGGGTGGGAGGGCAAAGTTAGCAAAGAAAGCTGTTGCACCCGCAAGTCGCAGAGGATCATTCTTCTGTAGCAAAGCAAAGGCTGCTTTGAATTGCAATAAAAATGTTCTCACGAAAGTCAATGTCATCAATTTGGGCCAGATTTGTTGTCGAATGTAATTAATTAAATTAAAATTAGCCCAAGATCGTTTTCAATTCCTTTGCATTATAAATAGCATGCGTATTGATGTCATTATTAAAAAATACGTAAGCTTCTTTCGTGTTTTTATTGGCCTTAAGTACTTCCGAAAAGCTTTTCAGCGCCTCCTGTGTGTAGTTGCTGGCATAAACCTGCTCATCACCATGAAACCGATAATAAAGCAGGCTAGAGCTGCTGATGATGTCAGCTGGAAGACTCGGATGGCTCATGCCGCAGAAACTGATATTGTGTTGCCTCAACGTTTCGTAAACCGCTTCGTTCCACCAGCTTGGATGCCTGAACTCGGCGACATTATTGATGCTGGGATCAAGGTTGCTGACAATCCGTTCTAATTTGTCTGCTGCGTAATGGAAGTTTGGAGGCATTTGAAAAAGGCAGCAGCCACATTTATCCTGCAGCCCCTCCTTTACGACAGTATAGAAATCGTGAAGCATGGCCTGTGCCCCGACAAATTTTTTGAACTGCGTGATGGCTCTTGGTGCTTTTACTGCAAAGCGGAAGTTTGTAGGACTATCTCGATACCATTGTTGCAGGTTGTGTAGCCGTGGAAAGCGGTAGAACGTTACATTAAGTTCGAGTGTGTTAAAATGTTCACAATAGTAACCAAACCAATTTTTCTGTGTGAGTTTGTCGGGGTAGAATGAACCTTTCCAATGTTTGTAGTGAAATCCGGAACAGCCAATAGGCGGGGATACCATCGTCTTTTTAGAGGAAAACAAAAGGCCTAAGCTGATGTTTGCTTTTCCTGATAGGTATTCAGTGGAAAATTGCGAATATTGCTGTTCAATATACAGGTACCTATGAAAATTAGTTCAGTAAAGATCAAGGCAATATGTTTATTTGTGCTCCCCCTGTTGGTGGTTTCAACATCCACCTTTGCTCAGGTGGAGCGGATTGAAAACAAGTACAGTGCTTCAAGATTCAAAGACTTCCACAACCGGAATAGTATCGACAGCATATANNCATATATAATTTATTTTCTCCAGAAATGCAGGCGGCTTTACCAAAGGAGAAAGCCCATGAATTTTTAGGTGCTTTAAAGGCGCAGGCCGGGGCGATAAGGCGTATGGATTTTAAAAAATATGATGGCCCTTACGCTTCTTCGAAAACCTCTTTTGATAAAGGAACTTTTGCAGTAAATATCGCACTGGATGCCAATCATCGGATAAATGGCTTTTTCGTGAAGCCATATGAAGACGAAAGTTTGATTAAGCCCGAGCGTACAGCCACACCCTTAGCGTTGCCATTTAAAGAAGAATGGACGGTAGTTTGGGGAGGCGACTCAAAAGAATTAAATTATCATGTTGAGGATGTAGCCCAAAAGATTGCCTTCGACTTTGTCATCACTGGAAAAACTGGTAGATCTTATAAAACATCAGAAAAAACCAATGAGGATTATTATGCATTTGGAAAACCCATTTTGGCGCCATGTGATGCTGAGGTCATTGATGTGATCGATGGGGTTACAGATAATAAACCCGGAGAGATGAACAAACTTGATATTACAGGCAATACAGTTGTACTTAAAACAGCAAAGAATGAATACCTGTTTTTAGCACATTTTAAGCAGCATTCTATTAAAGTGAAAAAGGGTATGCAAATTAAAGCAGGCACCTTGCTTGGGCTTTGTGGTAACTCTGGAAATTCATCAGAACCACACCTGCATTTCCATGTTCAGAATACAAACGATATGTTCTCCGGTACCGGGATAAAAGCTTATTTCGAGTCACTGAAGGTAAATGGAACCGTTAAAAAAGATTATTCTCCAATTCAAAAGGACAAGATCGGTCCTCAATAGCAGCAAAACATGAATAAAACAAATATGAACAATATAGAAATCATCGAATACGAACCCCAATATCAATCAAGCTTTGAACTTTTGAATAAGGCTTGGTTGGAAACTTATTTTACGATCGAACCAGTTGACAGCTATGTCCTGGAACAACCTGAAGAAGCGATTCTTAAACCTGGTGGAGTCATTATGCTGGCGCGTTATAATGGTAATATTATAGGAACTGTAGCTTTAAAAGTTATGGCGCCAGGAGAGTATGAAATGACCAAGATGTGTGTTGATGAAGCATATCAGGGCCTTGGTGCAGGTAAAAAGTTGTGTGCAGCTGCCATTGCAAGGGCTAAAGAAATTAAGGCTAAGCGCTTGTTGCTTTATACAACCAGTATTCTTGAAGCCGCAATAGGTATTTACAGGAGCCAGGGTTTTGTCGATATTCCGCTAGAACCGGGTGTTTACCAAAGAGCAAATGTGAAGATGGAGTACCCGCTTTAACTTAATCACACGAAATACGACCATATAAAAAGGAAGGCGTCTCCATGCAGAGTCGCCTTCCTTTTTTAATATGATTTTATAGTAAGAACTACAGATTTCCGCGGAGTTCCTGTTCGCGCTCCAAGGATTCGAACAGTGCTTTGAAGTTTCCGGCGCCAAAGGATTGTGCACCTTTACGCTGAATAATTTCGAAAAACAACGTTGGCCGGTCTTCAACCGGTTTCGTGAAGATCTGAAGTAGATAGCCTTCCTCATCACGGTCCACAAGGATACCCAATGCTTTCAGTTGCTCCACCTCTTCATCAATTTCACCAACACGGGTTGACATCATTTCATAGTAAGCAGCTGGTGGAGCACTAAGGAATTCAACACCACGGGCCTTCAACGTTTGTACCGTATGTAATATATTCTTAGTTGCTACTGCAATATGTTGAACACCCTCGCCTTCATAGAACTCTAGATACTCTTCAATTTGTGACTTCTTCTTGCCTTCTGCTGGTTCATTGATCGGAAATTTAGAAAAGCCATTTCCATTGCTCATCACCTTGCTCATCAATGCAGAATACTCTGTATTGATCTGCTTGTCATCAAATGAAAGGATGTTTACAAAGCCCATTACTTCTTCATACCACCTTACGGTGTCGTTCATTCTGTTCCAGCCTACATTTCCCACGCAGTGGTCAATGTATAGCAAGCCGGCTTCTTCCGGATTATAATCGNNGAAAGGACCGGTATATGCTTTGCGTTCCACAAACATGTGTACGGTTTCTCCATAGGTGTAAATGCCAGACATTTTAACGGTACCAAACTCATCTGTAATGGTAACAGGCTCCAGATAGGGTTTTGCTCCACGTTTGGTGGTCTCTTCAAAGGCACTGTATGCATCCTCTACCCACAATGCCAATACTTTTACACCGTCACCATGTTTCCTTACATGTTCTGCAATCTTGTGGTCTGACTTTAATGCGGTAGTAAGCACCAGGCGGATTTTTCCCTGTTGTAGTACATACGAGGCATATTCTTTGACCCCGGTTTCAGGACCAGCATAAGCCAGGGACTGAAAGCCAAAAGCAGTCTTATAGTAGTGTGCTGCCTGTTTGGCATTTCCAACATACAGTTCAATATAGTCCGTGCCATGGATCGGTAAAAAGTCCTGCGCCTTGGCTATTTTCTCTGCAAATGTTTGTGTTGACATAACTTTATATTTGGTTGTTAATATTATTCTACGTTTATCTGCCAGCTTTTGTGATATCTTTCATCCTCAATATTTACCGCATCTTCAGTAAGCATCAGGGGTCTGAACGGATCGATCATTACAGCCAGCTCTTCTGTCTTTTCTTTTCCGATTGATTTTTCAACCGTGCCTGGATGTGGACCATGCGGAATGCCACCCGGATGTAGGGTAATCTGTCCTTTTACCACACTTTTACGACTCATGAAATCACCATCAACGTAATACAGCACTTCATCGCTGTCTACATTGCTGTGATTATAAGGTGCTGGTATGGAAAGTGGATGGTAGTCGTATTTTCTTGGTACAAAGGAGCAGATCACAAAGTTGTGCCCTTCAAAGGTTTGATGTACGGGTGGCGGTTGATGTAGTCTTCCGGTAATAGGTTCAAAATCATGGACTGAAAATGCCCAGGGATAATGAAAGCCATCCCATCCAACAAAATCAAAAGGATGTGTTCCATAGGTGTATGGATACATCAGGCCTTGTTTCTTAATCAGCACCTTAAAATCACCCACCTCATCAAAGGTTTCAAGCTCCACCGGACGTTTGATGTCTCGTTCACAAAAAGGAGCATGTTCCATCAGCTGTCCATATTCATTCCGGTATCTTTTAGGTGTGCGTATCGGACTGAAACTTTCAACAATAAACAAGCGGTTTGCTTCGGTCTCAAATTCAAATTGGTAAATGGTGCCTCTGGGAATCACCAGATAGTCGCCATACTCAAATTTGATCCTCCCGAAGCCCGTTTTTAGTGTTCCCCGACCTTCATGGATGAAAACAACCTCATCTGCCTGGCTATTTTTATAAAAATAATCCGTCATTGACTTACGTGGTGCAGCAAGGCTGATGTGCAAGTCACTGTTTACCAGCACAGGTTTTCTGCTCTTCAGATAGTCATCTTCAGGGTTAATGTTAAAACCAATCAGGCTGGTGTGTTTAAGGTGTTTTTCCCGGGCTATCTTAGGTTCTACAGAATAAGCCTCGCCGAGCGCCTTTACGATAGTTGGTGGATGACAATGGTAAACCAGCGAGTATAAGCTGGAAAATCCTTCAGTGGATACAAGCTCTTCAGCATATAATTCGCCATCCGGTTTTCGGAATACGGTATGACGTTTATGAGGAATAGTTCCTAAGGTGTGATAGATGGGCATGATAAATAGGTTTGGTTAGAAAAGGGTATAACGATTAAACTGCCGTTATGCTTAAGCTTAGATAAAGCTTAAAAGGAATATTGTGCAAAGATTAGCTTAGAAAGCATAGCATAACGAAAACCAGCCAATACCTGGCGGGAGATCTGTTTTAGACTATGTAGTTGCTTATTCATCTGCTATGCTAAAGTATGTATTGTTATTTAAAATTGACAATTAATTTCAGGAAATCCCATTCAAAAGATATAAAATACTTTATTTCTTTAAATTTAAGAACATCTGCTTAGCTTTATCCAAATCTAAAAACCTAAATCTACAGCATATGAAGCTTGTTTCTTATAAGACGGAGGACCGGGAGCACCTGGGTGTTTACGTGAATGGACACATCTATAACCTGCATTCCTGCGATAAGCAGATCCCAGATGAGATGAATGCTTTTTTAGCAGAAGGCGAGGTGATGATGGAACGTGCTAAAAAGATCGACCAGCAGATTAAAACGGCAGCACTGGAAGCAAAAGAAGAAGTTTTCTATGAACTACTTGCTCCAGTACCACACCCAACTTCCTGCAGAGATGCTTACGCTTTCAGGCAGCACGTCGCGGCTGCGCGCCGGAATCGTGGCGTAGATATGATCGCCGAATTTGATCAATATCCTATCTTCTATTTCACTAACCATAATGNNAAATCTCCTGCATGCCGGATCATTTTCAAAAGCTCGACTTTGAACTGGAAGTTGCAGTGGTGATCGGTACCAAAGGCAGAAACATCAGGGCGGAAGAAGCTGACCGTTACATTGCAGGATATATGATCATGAATGATATGAGTGCACGTACCCTGCAAATGGAAGAAATGCTACTCAATCTCGGCCCTGCAAAGGGTAAAGATTTTTCAACGGTGATTGGTCCATGGTTGGTTACCCCCGATGAACTGGAACAATATAAAACGAATCCAAAACCTGGGCACGTCGGTAGTGCATATAACCTGGAGATGACCTGCACGGTAAATGGGCTAGAGGTATCTAAAGGAAATATGGCCGATATGGATTGGACCTTCGCAGAGATCATTGAGCGCTGTGCTTACGGTGTAGACATACTTCCGGGCGACGTAATTGGTTCTGGAACAGTTGGAACAGGGTGTTTTCTTGAACTAAACGGTACAGGCCTACGCAATAATCCAGAATACAAGCCACAATGGCTTCAAGAAGGAGATATTGTGGAAATGACGGTTACCGGACTTGGAATCTTGAGCAATACCATAAGCAAAGCAGATACGGATTTCTCTATCCTTGCGCTTAAAAAGTAATGCTGACTATTAACGTATCAGAATTAAGTCCGGCGCAGCTGCNNGCAAAACTTTATGCAGTATGCAATTGCGCCGAGGCCGATCTGCTTTGCATCTACCGTAGATGCTGCTGGAAATATAAATTTAAGCCCTTTCAGCTTTTTCAACATGTTTAGCACCAATCCGCCAGTGTGTGTGTTCTCACCGGCGCGGAGGGTTCGCGATAATACAACTAAACATACGCTGGAGAACATACTCGAAGTCCGTGAATGTGTCATCAATATTGTGAACTATGATATGGTGCAGCAAATGAGCCTTTCCAGTACAGAGTATGCTAAAGGTGTAAACGAATTTGAAAAGGCCGGGTTTACCATGGAGCCTTCGCAGCTTGTTAGGCCACCACGGGTGATGGAAGCACCGGTACAGATGGAATGCCTGGTTACACAGGTCATTTCCCTGGGCGAACAGGCAGGAGCAGGAAACTTAATCGTAGCTGAGGTGAAGCTGATGCACATCAACGAAGACATCCTGGATGAAAGCGGAAAGATCGATCAGGAGAAGATAGATTTGGTGGCCAGGTTGGGTGGCGATTGGTACTGCAGGGTTACTCCGGAAAATTTATTCAAAGTCGCTAAACCCTTAACTACGCTGGGCATTGGGGTTGATGCATTACCACATGATGTTCGTTACTCCAGAGAACTGAGCGGAAATGACTTGGGCATGTTGGGTAATGTAGAACAGCTGCCTACACCAGAAGAAATTGATGACATGCGTAGGGATGCATCGGTTAAGGAGGTACTGGATGCAACCATTGGCGATGCTAGCACAAGAATGCGTGAACTTCATGGCTTAGCAAAGCAATTTTTAAGGCAAGGGCGTGTTTCCGATGCCTTAAAAATCGTATTGCTTGACTAAGCGATCGTGATACTAAGGTGTTGTCACGGCTACGGGCAACACCTTTCCATTGAAAAACTTATGTCCTGTTCTTGCAAAATCAGCGACATACTTACCCATTTCAAAGGCCATCACCGGCGATTCATAGCCTGGAAAAGCTGCTTCAAGCATCTCTGTTTGTGCGGAGCCTAAAGCAAGGCANNTTCAAATGCAAGGCATTCCGTTAGTGTATGTAAGGCGGCTTTGCTTGCAGAATAGGCAGCGAGTCCCGGAAACTTTACACTTCCCTGGAATCCGCCCATACTTCCAATGTTTACAATATGTCCGCCGCTTTTCATTAGCGGCAGAATATTCTTGATCATATTGAAGTGACCTAACACATTGCTTTGGTACATGTCTGCCAGGTCGTTGCCTGTAGTCTCCAAAAACGGTTTGTTGATTAATGCACCCGCATTGTTGATCAGGATGTCTACATGNNGGGTAAATTGTGCAGTCAGGGTTAATGCCCCGTGCAATTTCCAGCAGCTTACGCAGTTTATCCGCCGAACGGGCAATACAAACAATGTTATGATCATTACTCAAAGAGAGTTCAAGTGCTGCTTCAAAGCCTATCCCGCTACTTGCACCAGTTAGTATTATATTCATTAAGTTATTCTTGTATAATTAATTGGGTCACCGGATTTGCAATTACATGCAGCCCGTCAACGATTAGTTTTCTATGCTCAGGCTCGTGTTCAGCCTTTTCCACCAACCATGCCCTGATCTCAGCTTCGAGTTCAGGATAAACCTGCTTATGATCCAAAATCTCCAGTATCTCGAGGCCACAAAGCCAGTCGTTTGGATAGGCTACCCTTAGCGTGCTGAAAATATCTGGCAATTGCTGATGATTTTTATCAGTCTCCCGAATATCGCGAACTGCCTGATAAAGATTGTGCAATCTTTGCATTTCAGTGTCATATTGAATTTTGTGCGTTTGCTTCTGACTCACATAGGTGATTTCTTCGTAGGCATCTTTGTCGGCTGCACCATTGTAAACGGACACAATTTTTTCGCCAACAGCCATGTCGTACATACCCCATTCTGGCTGGAACAGAACTGCTCCGTCAGCATCAGTTACAGTACAGTTGCCAAATGTAATGAGCAAGATCTTCGTACCTGGTTTTACAATATGCTCCACCTGGCCAGTAACCTTAATGCCACTATCAAACTGTAAGGTACATGTCTGGCCTACAATAATGTTTGATGCTACAAGTGCTGCCGTATCAAAATCCTCAAGTGAAATGGTGCTTCCGCTCAGTCTACCAACAGGCGAAGAAAATCCGTCTTTATGGTAGCTTTTGTCGTGACCTGGCAACTGCTTGTTTTCAAAAGCAAGTGCAGATGGCCCGGTCGTTTTTACAAATGTCAATGCGCCCTCCGCATTGGTCTTCATTTCTGTAAATATTCCAGTTACCTGAAGGCCAGAGCTGTACACCGCTGTTGCCGGGTTTTTACAATTTATCGCTTTTTGTACGCTTTCTGCACCACCTCTCCGAAATGCCATCGTATCCGCATACTGTTCCAGCACATCAATTAAGTTTTGGAAACTTTCTGTTACGAATAGTTGTGGCTGTGTCTTGGTGATGTCGTACTGATAATTCACGGTATCTATGGTGTACCAGATTTTTTTTACTTCGTCCGACATGCAGCTTGCGCTTTCGCCGATTGAAGAAAGCAATCCTGCTCCGTAGATCTTAGGATCTTCAAGCGTACCAATCAAGCCATATTCTACGGTCCACCAATGTAAACGACCCAACAAAGCCATTTCTGATGGCTCGCCCATGTTTTCAGCTACTTCGTTCAGGTGTTTTTCCGCAGCTTCGATCTCTACTTCACTTACATCTATAGCTTCCTTGAGGATTGAAAGTTGTCGTATCGCTTCATAGAGCTCAAAATCTTTAGCAGAAAACATTGCCTTTGCGCCAATAGAACCAAAATAGCTTAGGTAGCTATTGTATGCGGCATCAGCGATGATCGGTGCATGTCCAGCAGATTCATGAATAATGTCCGGAGCAGGTGTGTATTCAATGTGATTCAACTGCCTGATGTCGGCAGCTATAACCAATACACGATAAGCCTGGTATTCCATGAAAGCGGCAGGTGGAATAAAGCCATCTACAGTCACCGCACCCCAGCCTAATTTGGCCAGGTTATCATTCATGGTTTGCAGATCAGGAATATATTCAATACTTAAACCTGCACGTTGTAGTCCCTTGATATATGGATAATAAGCAACATCTTTAAGATAACTGTAGTTTTTACGCATTACGTAGCGCCATACTGCCTGATCGATAGGCGTATATTTCTCGTAATGCTGCTCTACAATAAACTGCCTTAAATGCCGGGGTAAATTCCTTACCTGTGGATTATTGAAGTCATTAAAATCGCTCATCACTATATATAAATTGGGATTAAGCCTAAGATAGCGGCTTAATCAAAGGAACACAAGGAAAAAGTAGAATTGGTTATGTCAGTTCTATTTCTTTACTCGGAAAGAAAAATGTTTTTGAGAGAAGTAACTGAAAACAGCAAGGATTACTGAAGTCAGGATTTTAGCGATCGTCGGGTAAAAACCAAAAGCTTCCACCATAACTTTGATAAAAGCATAGTTCAACATAATGTTTGTGACCACGATAGAACCATAGCGGAACAGTTGAACACGACCTTTTAGGTTTGATTGGGTAAAAACAAGGTATTTGTTTAACAGGAACCCAATAAAAAAGGTGATGATAGACTCAATGGCCAGTGCAGCAATCGGCGCAGTGACAAGCAATCCACCTACACGTATGTCCCGCTGATGCAGGACGAAGTTATATACCAGATAGTAAATGACAATTCCTGCAGCGAAGGTAGATCCCCCGGTCGCCAGGTATCTAAAAGTGTGCTGCGAAATCCAACGCGAAAATGGAGGGTAAAAGAAGTCTATCAGGCTTAATATCGCTTTACGCATAATTCAATTATGTACGAAAGTAGCCATTGCAAAGAAATTTTATAGTAAATCCACACTTTTATTGCGGAATTTTCAGATTCCTGATAGCCACAAAGTCTATCGTTGCCGAGTACTTAAAGTGTGGATGAGGCTGGATGCTGACGCCTACAATGTTGATTCCTAATGTTTTATTCAAGATGTTCTTGCGGTGTCCAAGATCTGGTACGCCTTTGTCCAATAACAATAAACTTACATTTGCCAAACCTGAAGAGAAACCGAATGCGAGGTTCTCCGCCATGCCGTGGTTTGGATAGTACTTTTTAATACGATCAACCATTGTTCGGCCGTCGGAGGAGTTGTGCCCCGCCAGATTGCGTTTGTTCATGTCCTTCCCATGCTGCTGTGCTACATAAGTCAAGGTCTCATCAGGATACAGCAATCCGAGATCTTTAACATCTTTCAAATCCTGCTCCAGCCCGCGATAATACGGGTCATTACGGCTTACCCGAACCTCACGGTAGTTGCTGTACTGTTTCATCTTCAAATTATGTTCGTCGATGTATTGTTGAAAGTAGGTGTCGAAGAAACGTTTTCCGTCCATCCTGACAAGATTCATGTAAAATATGATCTTCTTTTCTTCTGCACTAAGATACTTAACGTTTTTGGCTGTATTCGCACGCTCCAGCTCGGCTGCCGTCCATTTAGTGGCTGCGGACGCTTCAGATATTTTTAACGTATGTGCTGTACCAGGTGTAAATGGTGAAGCAGTGTTGTTGAAAGCTGTGTATGTTGGAATGGCAAGTAAAAATGTGAAAAGAATAGATTTCATGTTCCCTAAACGTAATTCAGCAGCATTTAATACACCGCTTCGCATTTAAGACTGAAAAAGGATGCCAAGGTTTATCGACAGGCTAAAGCAGCTGATCGAGAATTGCCTTCATTGAAGCTACTTCTGCTTCAAGTTTAGAAATCCGTTCTTCCAGGTCGACTGGAACCGGATTATTGCTTTCGGAAGAAGGTTCCACCAGTTCTAAGGGCTGGTCACCTCCAAAAAGCTGCATAAACCGAACCTCTTTCTGGCCCGGGCGTTTAGAAAGTTGCTTTATAAAAGGAGGGTCAGAAGATGTAAGCCGCTGTAAATTTTCCTGCACTTCTTCTATCGTGTCAAACTCGTATAGCCTGCCGGCGCTGGTGTTGATTTCTCCTGGTGTAAGTGGCCCGCGAAGTAATAACAGACAAATAATGGCAAGGTCCGACGGTAATAAGGGATAATAAATTGCAAGGTTATGTTTCCATTTTCNNGGCTGCCAGCAGCAGTAACCGTACTTGCAAGTCCCTTAATTTTGAGACTATTTAAGGTAAGCGTTACGGTTTCCTCGTTATAATTTACAACAGGATTTCTGGAAGTTTTTTGATTGCAAGCTGCAGTCAGCGAATTAATGGTCATCGGATAATAGTCCGGTGTTGTCCTGCTCTTTTCCAGTAGGGCGCCAAGAACACGCTGCTCTTCAGGATTGAGCAGGAGGATAGGTTTGGTATCTTCCATTAATTCCTTGGGAATTAGCGTACTCTATTCTTTACAAAAGTTAAATAAAGGGCAGTGATAAAGATGATGATACTGCAAATTCCAAAAAGAAGGGCTAAATCTGTATTGCTCATGATTCTAAATTTTCCATGAAGGTAGGTAATTTCTCTGATTTTTGAAAAATAAT
>DDAD01000037.1:0-3700 GCA_002333205.1 Pedobacter sp. UBA2067 | reverse complement strand
GCGATCGAAAACCGGCTCCATTGCAGGTAATTTTCTTGCTTCGACATGTGCGATCGCGCCAAAAAATGAATACATCAAATGCAACATTGCTTTTTTCCAGCCCGACCCTTTTCCTGCATCAATCTTAAAATCTGTATATAGCCAAAGACCTGAAACTTTAAGGTGCTTAAACAGAAGTTGAAATACCCAGATTGCACGGCTCTGCTCGAAGTTATCGAACAGGAACGCCGTATGTATCACATCAAATTTATATGGACACTTATAATCTTCTATATTGCCGTGTACAAACTCCACCTGATTGGATCCACACTGCCTGTTCTTTGCGCGGTCAAGCATTTTACCAGATATTTCCACGTAGACGATTTTCAACCCTGAATCGTGTATTTTCGCAATTTCCTCCAGTATCCAGCCTGTTCCGCCGCCGACAATCAATACAGATGAGCCTGATGGAATGTAACTAAGGAGGTCCACCTGGGCATTTACCTGAGCCCTTGAAAAAACCAGGCGACTTAAAAAGTCGTAAGAACCTGCTATTGCGTCGTAATTGTTTGTCTTCATATGATTGCGCCTGTTATTCCACACAAGGCTTTCAGCAATATAAGACCATCAATGACAATAAGGTAATATAAAATAGGCTTTTTTAAATTTAATGAGAACGCAACAACCAGCGTCAGTATAAAAGGAACCAAATTTATCAGCACCTGTTTAACCGGGATGTGTTCATAACTGGTAAAAACAAATAAGCTCAACATGCCAATCGCAAGTAGGGGCATAAGTATAAAGAAAATCGTCTTATGAATACCAAATTGTACAACAAAGGTTTTGAGTTCCCGATTGGCGTCAATTTCATAATCTTTAATGTCGAACATTATAGCATTCACCGTGCAGAACATCCAGTTTTTGACAAACAGCCACAGCCAGAATTCACTAAAAGGGAAGGGGATCCCATGTTCTATTTTCAGCAGCATTGGGGGAAGGACATTAGCTGTGCAGGCCCAAATAAATCCGATGATAAAGGGCTTTAACCAACCTGTATTTCGCAGATTGAGGTTGAAAAAGTATGCTGGCAGTAAGCCATAATACAGAAAGGCAACAAGTAATATAAAGGCAACCGCAGCCCAGTAGAGCCAGCTTAATGCCAGAATGGCCACTAGGTTTCCTATAAAAAGGTAAAGGAAGGATATGATCGCAACGGCCGACAGTACCCACTGGCTCCACCGGAGGTAATGTTG
This sequence comes from Pedobacter sp. UBA2067, assembly GCA_002333205.1. Taxonomy (GTDB): domain Bacteria; phylum Bacteroidota; class Bacteroidia; order Sphingobacteriales; family Sphingobacteriaceae; genus Pedobacter. The sequence continues at coordinate 2,468 of DDAD01000037.1, read as the reverse complement.
ATGTTTAATATACCAGGCTACCCTGGGGTTTGAGGAACTGCTAAATCGGGTGGCACCCATATAGGCATGGGTGTAATAGACTACCGATGCACAAAAGATTAGGATATAGTAGGGCAGCGCATTGAATTGTAGCTTCAGTTGCAGCGTAGATTCTATGGTTAATGCAATGGCAAGCAGGCCAATAAAGTAATTGCCAAAGAAAATAAACCTGATTAGCCTAGCAACCATCTGAAGAATTAAAGCGGTATAACAAACAAGCCCCGGCAGGGTTTGCCAGGGCTTTGTTAATTATTTTAACAGGTTTTTCCAACTTACTTTATTGGATATGATCTCCTGAAGGTCTTTGATCTCAATTCGCTGCTGCTCCATGGTATCACGGTGGCGAATGGTAACGGTGTTGTCCTCTAAGGTTTGATGATCTACCGTCAGACAGAACGGGGTACCAATTGCATCCTGGCGGCGGTAACGTTTACCGATTGCATCCTTTTCTTCGTAGATACAGTTGAAATCAAACTTTAAGCTGTTCATGATCTCTCTGGCTTTATCTGGCAAACCGTCTTTTTTCGTCAACGGGAAGATTGCAACTTTAACCGGTGCCAAGCAAGGGTGCAGACGTAGCAAGGTGCGGCTGTCTTTTTTGTCGCCCTCACTCAAATCCTGCTCTTCAAGTGCATTGATTAAAGTTAAAAGGAACATACGGTCCAGGCCGATGGATGTTTCAATTACATATGGTACATAGTTTCCGTATGGTTTACCTTCCTCATTCAGATCATTATCGAAATACTGCATCTTCTTGCCAGAGTACTCCTGATGCTGTGTTAAATCGAAATCTGTCCGGCTATGGATACCTTCAACCTCTTTAAAGCCGAATGGGAATTCGAACTCGATGTCAGTTGCTGCATTTGCGTAGTGTGCAAGTTTAGCATGGTCATGGTAGCGGTATTGTGCTTCATCTGATCCAAGTGCGAGGTGCCATTTAAGACGTGCTTCTTTCCAGTAGTCAAACCATTTTTTGTCTTCGCCAGGGCGTACAAAGAATTGCATTTCCATCTGTTCGAACTCACGCATACGCATGATGAACTGACGTGCAATAACCTCATTTCTGAAAGCTTTACCGATTTGCGCAATTCCAAAAGGAATCTTCATACGGCCGGTTTTCTGCACGTTCAGGAAGTTCACGAAAATACCCTGTGCTGTTTCCGGACGTAAGTATACTTCATCAGAACCCTCGGCCATGGCGCCAAACTGCGTGCTGAACATCAGGTTGAACTGACGTACCTCGGTCCAGTTTCTGGTGCCACTTACCGGGCAGGCAATTTCGTGCGTTTCAATAAGCGTTTTTAATTGTTCCAGATTATCTGCCGCTAAAGCAGCGTCCATGTCAGCCTGTAACTGTGCCGCTTTATCTGTTTTGCCGTCCTTTTCGTATCTGGCTATTTTGTCTTCCAGCAACTGATCCGCACGGTATCTTTTTTTAGAGTCTTTATTGTCGATCATCGGGTCATTGAAACCATCCACATGACCGCTGGCTTTCCATACCTTTGGATGCATAAAGATTGCAGAGTCGATCCCTACAATGTTTTCATGCATTTGTACCATGGCTTTCCACCAATACGTTTTAATGTTGTTCTTTAATTCAGCACCCAGTTGTCCGTAATCATATACAGCACTCAGCCCATCATAAATCTCGCTGCTCTGAAATACAAATCCGTATTCCTTGGCATGTGATATTACATTTTTAAATTGTTCGTCGTGATTAGTTTTAGCCATAATATTGCAAATATAGAAAGTTGGGGTTACTTTTGGACATGAAACGATTCAATCTTTTGGTGATTGCAGCCTGCTTTCTATCACTTACCGCAGGGGCTCAGCAAAAACATCAACTCTCCTTCAATAATACTATNNATTTTCTGAATGCAAAAAAGGGAACATACCCTTTAATTAGTGTACATCGAGGTGGTCCGATGAAAGGTTTTCCGGAAAATTGCATTGAAACCTTTGAAAATGCAATTACTTATCAACCTGTTGTTGTAGAATTTGATGTTGCCTTGAGCAAAGACTCCGCTTTGGTGATTATGCACGATGATAAATTGGATCGTACCACTACTGGAACAGGGCTTATAGGTAACTACACCTATGAAGAGCTTCAGCAGATTCGCTTGAAGGATGATGAAGGTACGGTTACAGACTTCAAAATTCCCACCCTGGCCGAGGTACTTACATGGGGGAAAAACAAAGTGATTTTCACCATTGACATTAAAAAAGGTGTTCCATATGCTAAGATCATAGAGGCCGTACGGAAAACAAAATCCGAGAGCAATTCCATTATCATCACCTATAATGCCAATCAGGCAGCTGAGGTACATAAACTCGCACCAGACCTCATGATCTCTGCATCGGTTAGAGGTAAGGAAGATTTGGATAGGTTAAACAGTATGGGAGTGCCTAATGATCGCATTGTAGCATTC
>DDAD01000036.1 GCA_002333205.1 Pedobacter sp. UBA2067 | reverse complement strand
CTGTTATTTTCGTTTTTCCTGCTCCTAAGAGGGCACTATTATCCAGGTGGCGGTTTTGTTGGCGGCCTTGTGGCTTCCATTGCCTTTGTGCTGCATAGCTTTGCTCATGGAACCATCAACACCATGAAAATCCTCGGTTACAAGCCACTTGCGCTAATCCCGTTAGGCCTCGGTATCGCGGCCCTTGCGATGTTTGCACCGGTGTTCTTTGGCTATCCGGTTATGACAGGTTTATGGTTTGAAGAACCCATTCCTGTTATTGGCATGCTAGGATCCGCGCTGTTCTTCGACCTTGGTGTTTACCTGGTTGTTATCGGTGTTGTATTAACGATTTTGTTCACCATTTCACTGCATACACATTGATATGGAGTTACTTTTAGTTTTTATCATTGGTGTGCTGTATTCCGCTGGGGTTTACCTGATTCTGAGAAGAAGCATGGTACGCCTGCTGCTGGGAATTATGCTGCTCGGGAATGGCACCAATCTCCTGATCTTTCTATTGGGGAACATTACCAAAGGCAAACCGCCGATTATCAGGGCTGATCTGAAGGTGTTTGAAGATATCTATGCCGATCCTGTACCACAAGCATTGATCCTCACCGCTATTGTAATCAGTTTTGGATTAACCTCATTTGCAATTGTACTATTAAAGCGGGTCTATGCTTTGATTAGCTCAGACGACCTGGATGACCTAAATACCCCGGAAGAAGAAGATTTATGATCGATAACCAAATAATAGCGCCAGTACTTATTCACCTATTCACGGCCATACTTCAACTCGCCTTCTGGACAAAAACCGTTACACAGCGGGGCTTGAGTATCGCAGGTGCAGCAGTTGGCTGTATATTTTCATTGAGCTTGTTCATCAAGGTTTACAACGGTGAAATCCTGATGATGAATGCCGCCAACTGGCAGGCACCTTTTGGGATCGTGTTCGTGGCCGATCTGTTCAGTAGTACGCTTGTACTATTGACATCAATTGCGGCACTTGCCGTATCGATATTTTCATCGGTAGGTGTTGGAAGACCACGAATGCTTTATGGCTATTTCCCGATTTTCCATTTCCTGATCATGGGCCTTAACGGTGCCTTTCTTACCGGAGATATTTTCAATCTTTATGTATGGTTTGAGGTCATCATTATAGCATCTTTTGTACTGCTGACGCTTGGAGGCAGAAAGGAACAACTGGAAGGTGCCGTAAAGTACATGGCTTTAAACATCCTTGCTTCAACTTTTTTCCTTACAGGTATCGGTATCCTATATGGTATTACGGGAACTTTGAATATGGCAGATCTATCACTGAAGGTACCGCTGGTGGAAGATCAATCCATCGTAAACCTCACGGCGATGTTCTTTATTATTGGCTTCGGTATTAAGTCGGCAGTGTTCCCGTTGTATTTCTGGCTTCCCTCCTCCTATCACACACCACCTTCGGCCGTTGCAGCAACTTTTGGCGGACTGCTAACAAAGGTGGGGCTTTACGCCATGTTCCGAGTTTTCACGTTAATCTTTATACCAAATGATTTTATGAGGACGGTATTGATCGTGTTGGCAATCTTAACCATTCTTACCGGTGCATTTGGCGCGATCATCAAACACGATATTCGAAGGCTTTTCTCCTATCTGATTGTATGTCATATCGGATTTATCGTGGGCGGATTGGGCCTATATACAAAAATCGCTTTCATGGGCGCCGTTTTCTACCTGATCCACGACATTATGGTAAAAACCAACTTATTTCTGATATCTGGATTGATCCGGCAACTTCGAGGGACACTGGATACGGCAAAACTTGGTGGTTTGTATTCGGAGTACCCGAAAATATCGCTCCTGATTGCACTGGTGTTATTTTCACTTATCGGAATTCCACCGTTATCAGGTTTCTGGCCTAAAATTTATCTGTTTGAAGCAGGTTTTCATGCAAACAATTACTTCTTTATTGCCAGCTTAATCCTGGCCAGCTTCATCACACTATATGTTATTGCAAAATTGTGGGCCGAGGTGTNNGAAAGAGGCGTCCACTACGGAGCCACTTACTGATACATTTAGCACGCACAGCTTATTAAAAAAAACACTCTTGGTCCTGCCGGTAGGAATTCTTGCGATCGTAACGCTCTTTATTGGGTTAAATGCAGAATTCATTATTCAGGTTGTTGACCGTATATCAAATGAAATGTTGGACACAACTCCTTACATCAAGGCGGTTTTAGGAAAATAGAAAGCTATGATGAAACACTTTTTAATGAACCTGCTGCTATCCTTTATTTGGGTAGCCCTAACAGGTTCCATGTATTATTCAAATTTTCTGTTCGGTTTTCTGTTAGGCTTTTTCATTCTGTGGGTCATGAACCGGCAGGAAGAAGACCGGCGATATTTCAATAAGGTACCGAAGACGATTGGGTTCATCTTCTATTTCATTTATGAGATGCTGGCGGCAAATGTTCAGGTGGCTTATGACGTCATCACGCCGAAATACTTTTTTAAACCGGGCATCATTCGTTATCCACTGGAGGCTACCACAGACATTGAAATTAACCTTTTATCCACCATGATCTCTATGACGCCTGGCACCTTGATCCTGGACATCAGTGAAGACAAAAGGTCACTTTTCATCCACGTGATGTATCTGAAAGACCGGGAACATTTTATCGCTCAGATTAAAAAAGGCTTTGAACATAGACTATTAGAAATTTTACGATGACACTAAATACTTACTTTGATTACGTAATCTTTCCGATTCTAATCATTTCCGTTATCCTGATCATGATCCGGCTTTTTAAAGGACCGCAGGTGGTAGACCGGGTAATTGCATTAGACCTGATCATCACCACTGGTATTGCATTGATTACGGCCTACAGCATCCGCTCGATGGAATCCGTTTTGCTCGACGTTGCCATGATCTTTGCCCTGATTGCATTTTTGGGTACCATAGCTTTTTCGTTTTACCTCGATAAACAAATAAAAAAATGCNNCTATTGGCATTCTGCGTATGCCGGACTTTTACCTCCGACTATCGGTAACTGTGAAAGCTTCCACCCTTGGCGTGGGACTACTTTTAATCTGCGCCGCATTCACCTTTTCAGATGTCTCCGTGACGACCAAAGCAATGGCTATCATTTTCTTTTTGATCTTAACTGCACCAGTTGCTGCACACATGATCGGTAAAACTGCTTATCACACCGGTGTATCTATCTGGAAAGGAACAATTATTGATGAATTGAAAGGGTTTTATGATAAAAAAGATCCGGATGCCAGGGAGAATAATGAGATTAAGTAGTAAGATGCAACAGCACAAATCACTTAGCCTCATCTAACTGTCAAAATGGTATTACATTTAACAATACAGCAATAAGAATTATAACTTTGCGCCACATGTTATTCAAATTATTCCATTTCATCGGGTTGTTTGCATATCTAAACATCATTGTTTACGAAGCTGGCTTTAATGCAGTAAGTAAAGATACGACGTTAGACGGCCACTCTATTGTGGAGTATGTTGTGGACGATCTTTTAAACTTACCCAAGACTAACATTCAAGACATCAAAGTTCCCAACGAGGAATATCGCATGGTGAAAGCAGCCACACCAGTTCTAGGTGCTATCGCTTTCTTCCTTTGCTTCTTTTTGTACCGTCAGTTTCTAATTACCAAGGTAACTGATCATCCTTTTTACCGGGCCAGAAGCTTCTGCCTCCCGGGTTATTACTCCTTTCTGTTCCGGCTTAAGCCCTTCTAGATTTTTTTTGCTAAAGTATGACCATGCTGCGCTGCTTCTAATTTAAAAGCTTAGCGTACGCTTTTGCCGTTCAGCGGCGCTTTGTCCTGCGTTCTACATCAGGAGATTCTTTTCCCATTCATAATATTCAATTGATTCATATAACGAACATGAAAGTTAACCTTTTAGCAAATTTCCTTTTTTTAAGCACCATCGGCTTTGTGGGCTGCACTGTACAGAGTAAAGAAAATGGGGAAACCACTGCACCCAAAACAGTACCTGTAACGGCAGTAGCCAAACTGGACACCGTAATTTACAACGAGTACATCGCTGACATACAGGCAGTAAAGAATGTTGAAGTAAGGTCCCGTCTAGCCGGGTTTTTAGATAAGATTTACGTTGAAGAAGGCGCAGCAGTAAAAGAAGGCGAGGTATTGTTCAAGATAAATGATGAAGAATATAAAGCCGAATATGCAAAAGCCGCAGCAGCATTAAACAATGCCATTGCCGATGCCAAAACGGTACAACTTGAAAAAGCAAGAACCAAGATCCTGGTCGACAACAACATCGTGTCCAAGACCGATATGGACCTTGCCGCAGCTAAACAAAAAGCAGCAGAATCANNGATCCGTGCGCCATTTTCCGGACGTATAGACAGAATTCCGCTTAAAGCAGGAAGCTTGCTGGAAGAAGGTTCACTACTGACCTCCGTATCCGACCTGAGCGCAGTTAATGTTTACTTTGATATCTCGGAAAAAGAATACCTGAACATTGTTTCAGATTCCAGCTACAACAAGAACAAGTTTAACAAACGTGTTAAGCTGACGCTTGCAAACGGCCAGCTATATCCTTACCAGGGCGATGCGGTATTTGCCGAAAGTGAATTTGCTCAGAATACTGGCTCCCTATCTTTAAAGGCCCGTTTTCCAAACCCCTCGGGACTGCTTAAACATGGCGCATCTGGAAAAATCAGCGTTCCGATGGAAACCGGAGAACTACTAGCGGTTCATCAAAAATCGGTATTCGAGATTCAGGACAGAACTTATGTTTATGTACTGCAGGAGGATAATACCATCAAGATGACCCCATTTAAGGCCGGTCAACGTGTTGGGCACTTTTACACTGTTGTAGATGGCTTGAATACGAACGACAAAGTTGTATTTGAGGGCAGCCAGAACTTGCGCGACGGCTTGAAGGTGACACCGAAAGCGATGAGCATGCCGCAAAGCACTATGATCGCGAAAAACTAAGTCCGTATAAACAACAAATCTTTGATGTGAGCCACAATAGCAGGCTCCACTAATATTACTATGCACAATCATGTTTGAAACATTCATAAAAAGACCAGTTTTATCGCTGATCATTTCGCTCTTTATTACCCTGCTGGGTATACTGGCGTTATTTACACTGCCTGTAACGCAGTTTCCCGACATTGTGCCGCCCTCCGTGGTTGTGACTGCAAATTATACCGGCGCAAATGCCGAAGTGAGTACCAATGCGGTGGCCATTCCGCTGGAGCGCGCCATCAATGGTGTAGCAGGGATGACGTACATGAACTCGGTGTCCACCAACAACGGTACCACCTTAATCCAGGTATTCTTTAAAGTAGGAACGGACCCGGATATTGCTGCTGTAAACGTGCAGAACAGGGTAACCACTGTGCTGGACGAACTTCCCGAGGAAGTAATTAAGGCCGGCGTAACCACGGAAAAGGAAGTGAACAGTATGTTGATGTACCTGAACATCTATAGTGACGATANNGCAGACGAGCGTTTTATCTACAACTTCACGGACATCAACATTCTGAAGGAACTTAAACGAATTGAAGGGGTCGGCTTTGCGCAGATTATGGGACTAAGGGATTATGCGATGCGCGTGTGGTTAAAGCCAGACCGCCTGGCCGCTTACCAGATTTCCAGTGATGATGTCGTGGCCGCCTTAAGAAAACAAAACGTAGAAGCTGCACCTGGTCAAACAGGTATTGGCTCGGATAAGTCCATCAACATGCAGCAATATGTATTGCGCTATCCTGGTAAATTCACAGAGGCTGAAGAATATAAAAATATCCCAATTAGGGCAAATGCTGATGGATCGATCATCCGAATCAAGGATATAGCCGATGTAGAGTTCGGCTCGTTAGATTATGAAATGGTATCCAAGACGGATGGTCGCCCTTCGGCATCCATCATGCTGAAGCAATTACCCGGCTCCAATGCACAGGATGTAATTAAGAACGTAAAGGACCGCATGGCAGAACTAAAAGACAGTTCCTTTCCTCCGGGCATGAAGTATACGATGGGTTATGACGTTTCCCGTTTCCTTGATGCTTCCATCTCCAGTGTATTGATGACGCTCCTTGAAGCTTTTATTTTGGTGTTTATCGTGGTTTACATCTTCCTGCAGGATTTCCGTTCGACCTTGATTCCGGCACTTGCCGTGCCGGTGTGTTTGGTTGGTGCATTGTTCTTTATGCAAATGCTGGGCTTCTCGATCAACCTGTTAACCCTTTTCGCACTCGTGCTGGCCATTGGTATTGTGGTGGATAATGCCATTGTGGTTGTGGAGGCTGTTTATGCGAAGATGGAAGAAGAACACATGCAACCTATGGAGGCGACACTTTCGGCAATGAGCGAAGTGGGTAAACCCGTAGTTGCGATCACGCTGGTGATGTCGGCCGTATTCGTGCCGGTTGCATTTCTTTCTGGTCCTGTAGGGATCTTCTACCGCCAGTTCTCCTTAACGCTGGCATCAGCGATCGTGATTTCTGGTATCAATGCATTAACCCTTACCCCTGCTTTATGTGCGATCATCCTGCGTTCGCCGCATGATAAACCGGCAGCAAAGGGCTTTATGGCGAAACTATTTAGTGGATTTAATAAAGGATATAATCGTACCTCTGGCGGCTATCAAAGCCTGATTGGCAGAATTGCAGGCCGCAGAGTGTTGACATTTGGACTGTTGATCGGGTTCTTCGTTGCAACCTGGGGTATGGCCAGTGTGCTGCCTTCAGGCTTTATCCCGACAGAAGATCAAGGTATGATCTATGTAAACGTGAATACCCCACCGGGTGCAACAGTAGATCGTACAGAGGCTGTGTTGAATGAAATAGATGCGATTAGCCGGAAGATGAAATCTGTGGAGACCGTGTCTACACTTGCTGGATATAGTTTGGTAAACGAGGTTTCTGGTGCATCTTACGGTATGGGTATGATTAACCTTGTAGGTTGGGGCGACCGCGACCAGTCGGTAACTGATGTGATTGCCGAACTTAAAAAAGCGACCTCCCATATTATGGATGCCGAAATAGAGTTTTTTCCACCACCTACTGTTCCCGGCTTCGGTAACTCTTCCGGTATCGAGATGCGTATTCTGGACAAAACCGGACAGGATGATTTGAATAAAACCGCAGTAGTGCTGGACAAGTTTATGGCTGACCTGACTGCAACACTTGAGCTTGCCAGCGTTTCCAGTACCTTCGATGTAAGCTTTCCGCAGTACCTGATCAAAGTAGATTATGATCAGGCTGCGAAGAAAGGTATTAGCGTTGAAAATGCAATGAACACCCTGCAAACGCTCATGGGAAGTTTCTATGCGACAAACTTTATCCGTTACGGACAGATGTATAAAGTGATGGTTCAAGCCGGTCCAAATTACCGGGAAAAGCCGGAAGATGTATTGAAGCTCTTCATCAAGAATGATGCAGGTGAAATGTTGCCGTTTTCCGCTTTCATAACCATGGAACGGGTTTACGGCCCGGAGCCGATTACTCGTTATAACATGTATTCTTCTGCGATGTTGACCGGAGAGGCTGCCGCAGGTTTTAGTAGCGGGCAGGCGATTGAAGCAGCTGAAAAGGTTGCTGCAAATCTACCACAAGGCTATGAAATTGAATGGTCAGGTATGACCAGAGAGCAGATTCTTTCAGGTAATCAGGCGGTTTATGTATTTGCGCTCTGTCTGGTATTCGTTTACATGATTCTTGCAGCACAATATGANNGCGATTTTGATCGTCGAGTTTGCCATCTTAAAACAAAAAGAAGGCATGAGTTATCTTCAGGCTGCAATTCAGGGTTCCGTAGCACGTCTGCGCCCGATTCTGATGACTTCCTTCGCCTTTGCAGCAGGATTGATTCCGTTGATGCTTGCTAGTGGAGCCGGTGCACTGGGTAACCGCTCGATTGGTACCGCAGCGGTTGGTGGTATGGTTATCGGTACGATTGCTGGTGTTATTGTTATTCCTGGATTGTACGTGCTATTTTCTTCCTTCATGAAAAAGAAGAAGTCGGCACCGGGCAAAGGACCCGATGGTGATCATGGTTCAGATTCAGGTTCCGGAGGTTCGGGTCCCGATCATGATCCAGATCATGGGCCTGTAGTGGTAAGGAAGAAATCGGCTGTTGAGCTGGTTGCAATTCCGCTGGTTGGTTTTATCCTGATCTTAAGCAGTTGTTCCTCCAAAAAGGACCTGCCTGAATATAAACATCGCGATGTTCCACAGGCTTTCCAGCAAAGCCTGGACACCAACACCGTGGCTAATCAAACCTGGAAATCCTTTTTCAAGNNTGGCGGCATTGATCGATACCGCCCTGGCGAACAATCCGGATATGAAGCAGACGCTGCACCGTATTGAAATTGCAGCTGCAAACCTCAAGATCCGTAAGCGTGCAGCCCTTCCAAATTTAGACTTGTCGGTAGAAGCTGGCTTAAGGAAGTATGGATTTTACACCATGGACGGGATTGGTAATTATGATACAAATTTCTCAGACAACCTTAAGGAAGATGAGCGCTTGCCGGATCCCCTGCCCGACTATTTTGTTGGCTTGAGAACAGCGTGGGAGCTGGATCTTTGGGGTAAGCTTAAGAATAGAAAGCAGGCAGCGCTTAATAGATTTCTGGCCTCGTATGAAGGTCAGAAGCTGGTGCAGACAGAATTGGTGAGTAATCTTGCAGCCGCCTATTTTNNTTTTGAACTGCTCACTTTAGATGAAGAGCTTGAGATCATTAACCGCAACATCGCTTTACAGCAACGCAGCCTGAAAATCATTGAAGTGCAAAAATCTGCTGGTGCAGCAACCGAGCTTGGTGTACAGCAGTTTAAGGCGGTGCTGGCGAATTCTAAAGCAAGGCAGCAGGAAGTGTTGCAACAAATCAGCATACTGGAGAATCACCTGAACTTTCTTTCAGGCAAGTTTAACACTAAAATAGTAAGAACGGAAGGTGGACTGGAGCACATTATCCTGAAGGATTCACTTTCAAGTGGGACACCTCTACAGATGCTGGCATTGAGACCCGACATTCGCCAGGCTGGTCTGGAACTGATCTCTTCTACCAAGGATGCACAGGCCGCTAAGCTCGCCTTCTTACCTGCAGTAGTATTGGCTCCGTATGTTGGATTTCAGTCCTTCGATCTGGGTAAATTGTTTAGCACACCAACTTCCGTAGCTTATGGATTACTTGGTGGCATTACAGCTCCAATATTCAGTCAGCAACGCCTGAAAGCAGAGTATGCAGGTTATGCAGCGAATTATGGCATTGCTTTTCAGGAGTACGAAAAGGTTGTACTAAAAGCTTATAACGAGGTGCAGGATGCGCTTAAATCCGAGGACTACATCAAGCAAAAGAGAACATATATTACCGATGAGGTGCGCGCGCTTAATGCATCTGTAAAAGCATCGAATGACCTGTTCCTGGCGGGCAGGGTTACATACCTTGATATTCTTAATACACAACGCAGTGTTCTTGACGCAGAGCTTAAAGAAGCCCAGGCGAAAAAAGAGCAGGTGTTAAATCATATTTCCTTGTACAAAGCCCTTGGTGGCGGCTGGAAGTAAAGTTTTACGTTAGGTTGGTTGAAAACATGGGTGCCTGTATTTGCAGGTGCCCTGTTTTGTTTAGGGCCAGCAAGAACGAACCACCTGATACCTACCCTTCCGGCTATTAATCTTTGTAAAGCAGGTGCAGCAGATCTTTGGCAAGTTACTGCAAAAAAAAACATCCGCCTTAAAAAGACGGATGTTTACCAATTTATGAAGGAATCTAATTAGCTGATCTTAACATTAATTGCGTTTAAGCCTTTTTTACCTTGCTCAACGTCGTAGCTTACTGAATCGTTTTCACGAATGTTATCCATTAAGCCTGAAGAATGAACAAAAATTTCGGCGTCACCATTAGCTGGCACGATAAATCCAAAACCTTTTGTCTCATTGAAGAATTTTACTGTTCCTTGTTGCATTATATTGTACTTTAAATATATACAAATGTAATGAAAATATTTAAATAATAGTAAAATGAGGCAAATATATTTAAAATACAGTTAAAATATAGCTTAATGAAATTAAATTACCTTTGTAAATCGTGGAATTACGATAGCCGACGATAGTTTATCTCCGTTGCTCTTTCCTCTAGCCCACCCGGCTCAATATTGTAAGCAGTTATCAAAATTTGATCGTCGCTGATGACCTCGATAATCGTTCTCCAGCCCCAAGGTTCTGGCATTACCCCGCCTCCGTAGCTACCTAATACAGTATGTCCGGTCGGCGTTGCATCACCGTCAGAAAACATGATCCCTGTTCCCATGTGGAAACTATCTACCCAGGCGGTTTGATATCGTTCGTAGNNACCGATTATAGCTAATCCTTCGAGTGGTTTGCCTTGCAAGCTGCTTTGATACTGATGAAGCAGAAAGCGCCCGCCGAGAATTGAAGCGAATGTACCCTTGACCGGGGATTTATCTGCGAGCACGTCTTTTTCAAACCAGGTGCGCGATGTACCTTCCCAGCTGCCGCACAGTTTTCCGAGCTGATGATGAGGGCCATTTTCCAATGACATCTCGAATTTACTTTTAGTAGGTTCCATAAAAAAGAATATTGGGATTACCAATTTAAAGAAGAAAGTTGAACTAAACCATTGCCTGATTAAGAATTCGGCGATGAACTCGTTTATAATTCAACAACGCCTCCACCCAATGCCCGGTAAAGTTCCACTGCTGCAATCAACTGTGACGTTTTAATCTCGGCCAGCGCCAATTCACTTTGTAAGGAGTTACTTTGTGCAGTTATCACCTCCAGATACGTCGCCATTCCATTTTTGAACAAAAGATTCGCGTTTGAAACCGCTTGTTGCAAGGTGACTACCCGTTTGGAAGATATTTCATATTGCTGTTGCAGCTTCTGGATTCTTGTTAANNATAACCACGCGTTCACGGTCGACCTTGGCGAGCTCATACTTCGTTTTCAACTGGCGGCGCTGGAAGATGGGCTGGGTGATCCCTCCCGACACCACTCCGAACAAGGATGCAGGAACTTTAAACCAGTTGCTTGCCTTAAAGGCGTTTAATCCTCCATTTGCAGTAATGCTTAGCGTTGGATATAGATCTGCTTTGGTGATGCCTACTGTTGCATTAGCCATATCCAGTGCCAATTCTGCGCTTTTAACATCTGGCCTGGCACTTACCATTGCCGCTGGATAACCGCTTGGTAATTCAACTGGTGCCTTGATGTTGCTTAGGCTGGATTGCCTTTCTATTGCAGATGGTACCTTTCCAGTAAGCACACTTAGCGCATTTTCCTGAATGGTGATTGCCTGTTCCAATTGGGGAATGAGCTGCGCGGCGACGAGCTGCTGGGCTTCTGCCTGCTGGATGGCCAATGAGGTAACTTGCCCAGCATCATACTGCATCTTGATGATCCGAAGGGTACTGTCGTTCAATTGTAGGTTTCTTTTTGCGACGTTCATTTGGGCATCCATCATCATCAACTGGTAGAAGCCTTGTGCCACATTCGCAACGATTCTGGTTTGTAGCGCTTTTCTGGCCTCTGCGGTTTGGAGATAACTGGCAAGCGCAGATTTTTGCTGATTTTTAATCTTGCGCCAGATGTCTGCCTCCCAGCTTAAGCCGAGACCTGCATTAAAGTCTTCAATGTGTTTGGTGCCCAAAAACTGACTGGTGCTTAGTCCATTTAAGCTATTATCTGATGGGCGGTTGGAGCTTGCCGTAATCTGCATATTGATCACGGGCAGGTTACCCAAACGCGATTGTTTGAACAACAGTTCTGAAGCTTCAATATTCTTCATGGCGAGCTGCAGGTCGTAGTTTCGGATCAAAGCAGTGTCAATCAGCCGCTGAATATCTGGCTCCCGGATAAATTGTTTCAGTGGCAGGGAAGCAATGCTGCTGGAATCTTTAGATACAGTACCCCGGAACGTCTCGGGTATGGCCGTTGTGGGTACCGCGACATCCTTAGACACTTTACATCCCGCAGCCAGCGCGGTGAATAAAAGGAGGTAGAATATGGTTTTATGCGTTTTCATGAACAAGTTCTTTAACATGGTTTTCATTAGCTGGAATAACAACTTTAATTTTTGAAACCTTTTCCTGCAAATACTGGAAGAAGATGAAGAGTACGGGGATAAAAAATAATCCAAGTATAACACCGAACACCATTCCGCCAGCTGCGCCGATACTGATGGAGTGATTACCCAACGCAGAGGGGCCCTTAGCATTCATCATTGGGATCATACCCACTATAAATGCGAGTGAGGTCATGATGATTGGGCGAAGGCGGAGTTTAGCAGCCTCAATTGCCGCAGCGGACAGGGATTTACCCGCACGACGGCGTTGTACGGCAAATTCTACGATCAGGATGGCATTTTTTGCAAGTAGCCCGATCAACATGACCAGTGCGACCTGAACATAAATGTTATTGGAAATTCCTGTAAGTCCAATCGCGACGAATACTCCGAGGATACCGGCAGGGATGGAAAGCACAACCGCTAAAGGCAGAATGTAGCTCTCATATTGGGCAGCCAGCAGGAAGTAAACAAAGATTAAGCAGAGCGTGAAGATAATTACGGATTGTCCACCAGAGGAGATTTCTTCTTTAGTTAAGCCAGTAAACTCATACGAATACCCGAAAGGAAGTTGTTTCTGCCCTACTTCCTCCACGGCACGGATTGCATCCCCGGAACTATATCCCGGTTTAGGTATGGCGTTGATGCCTATCGAATTAAATAGGTTGTACCTAGATACGTTCTCTGGCCCATAAACACGCTTCAACTTCACAATGGTGTTTATTGGCACCATGTCGCCTTGATTGTTCTTCACAAAAACACCGTCCATAGAAGCAGGCTCTACCCGATCAGCTTTATCTGCCTGTACCATTACACGATAATACTTACCAAAACGGTTGAAATCTGAGGCTTGCGAACTACCGAAGTAAGTCTGCATGNNTTTTTCATCATCAACCTGCAGTTCAAGTTGTGGATAGTCAGAACGGAATGAGGTAAATGCAACGGCAATCTCCGGGCGCTTCATCAACTCGCCAAGGAACTTGCTGCTAATACCGCTGAACTTATCCAGACTGCCTCCGGTACGATCCTGAAGCACCATATCAAGTCCATCCACATTACTGAAACCAGGTACCGTTGGGAAAGTGAAGACGAAAAAGTTTGCACCTTTTATGGTAGCGAGTTTCCCCCGCACTTCATCCATGATTTCGTTGATATCTTTCAATTTGCCCCGTTCTGCTGTTGGTTTAAGCAGAATAAAAGATACCCCCATGGAAGGACTTGAAGATTGCGTCAGAATGTTAAATCCTGATAGGCCCATTAAGGTCTTCTTAGATTCCATGTCACCAAGTTTGTCTTCAAGCTCTTTGATCGCTTTGGTGGTCCGGTCTAAAGAAGCACCTACAGGCATAGACAAGGAAATGGCGATAAAACCCTGATCCTCTGAAGGGATAAATCCTGAAGGTGTTCTTTTAACCAAGATGCCGGTGAGCAGCATTACGATCAGCAGACCAGCAACGCTTACCCATTTATATCGGATCAGAAAACGTAATGAACCCAGGTACTTGTTCGTTAGCTTCTCAAAGCCTGTGTTAAACCCTATGAAGAACTTCTCTTTGAAGGTTTTGTTTGCTGTACCCGGCGTACTGTGGCCGTGATTTTCTTTTAGAAACAATGCTGTTAGTGCTGGACTTAACGTAAGTGCATTGATCGCCGAGATCACTATGGCTATGGCCAGGGTAAACGCAAACTGTCGGTAGAATACGCCGGTAGAACCTTCCATAAATCCTACAGGTAAGAACACCGCCGACATCACTAAGGTGATGGAGATAATAGCACCGGTAATTTCGCGCATGGCGGAAATGGTTGCTGCTTTCGGCGGCATATTGGCATGTTCCATTTTCGCATGCACCGCCTCGACCACAACGATAGCATCATCGACGACAATACCAATGGCTAACACGAGTGCGAACAGCGTGAGCAGGTTGATAGAGAATCCAAATAGCTGCATGAAAAAGAACGTTCCCAGAATGGCCACAGGCACTGCAATCGCGGGGATTAAAGTGGAACGGAAGTCTTGCAGAAAGATGAACACCACGATAAACACGAGGATAAAGGCCTCTATGAGTGTTGCTTTCACCTGATTGATCGAAATATCCAGTGAGTCTTTGGTGTTGTAGAGCATCAGGTGTTTCACCCCCTTAGGAAAGTCTTTGGAGGCTTTCTCCATCAGCTTGGCAATAGCGATCTGGATTTCATTGGAGTTAGATCCTGATAATTGCATCACGGCAATGTTAATCCCCGGCTTACCATTTACCCGGGTGAAGTTGCTGTAGGTGTAGGTTCCGAACTCTACGCGAGCCACATCCTTCAACCTCAGGATTGAGCCGTCTGCATTTGATTTAACGGCAATGTTCTCGTAGTCTGCCGGCTTGTTCAGCTTACCCTTGTACTTAATCACATACTCGAACGAAGCCGTACTACTTTCTCCAAATTTGCCCGGGGCGGCCTCGAGGCTTTTGTCTTGGATTGCAGCCATGACTTCATTTGGCGTCAACTGGTAAGTTGCCATTTGTGCTGGGTTAAGCCATACCCGCATGGAGTAGTCTTTATTTCCGCCGAAGATAATGGATTGTCCTACCCCCGGAATCCTTTTGATTTCCGGGATAATGTTAATTTGGGCATAGTTTGCAAGAAAGGCCTGGTCGTAATTGGCTGTATCTTCAGCAAACATGTCGACCACCATAATCAAGCTGTTCTGCTGCTTTGATGTGGTGATCCCCGCTTGTACAACTTCGGCCGGCAGTTGGCTCGTTGCTTGAGCAACCCGGTTTTGTACGTTCACTGCCGCCTGATCGGGATCGGTACCCAGTTTGAAGTATACCGTGATGACCAAAGAACCATCATTACTGGCCGTTGAACTCATGTAGCTCATATTTTCGACGCCATTAATGGACTCCTCTAAAGATGGTGCAACCGAGCGCAACACGGTTTCAGCATTGGCACCAGGATAAAGGGCCATGACTTGCACCGCAGGCGGCGCAATATCGGGGAACTG
The DNA here is from genome assembly GCA_002333205.1 of Pedobacter sp. UBA2067. GTDB lineage: Bacteria > Bacteroidota > Bacteroidia > Sphingobacteriales > Sphingobacteriaceae > Pedobacter. Next base: position 889 of record DDAD01000036.1, on the reverse strand, counting down.
CTGTAAAGGCAGTTTAGTAAGGCCAATCACTCCAAGAATGACCAGCAGAATGGAGATCACAGTAGCCAGTACTGGACGCTCAATGAACTTTTTAAACATCTTCTAACGATTACTTGATATTGGCTGCAGTTAAATCTTTTGAGTTCTCGGGTTGAATAAGCTCGCCCTCTTTCAGGCCTTCCATTCCTTTTAGCACAATCCGGTCACCAGCTTTGATACCATTTTGAACCAGGTAATTCGAACCGCTGGTGCCAAGCACATTGATGGGCTGCTTGCTTACTTTGTTTTCTTTATCTACAGAAAAGATGAAGATCTTATCCTGAATTTCAACGGTTGCCTCCTGAGGAACAGACAGTGCATTCTCATGTGTCATAATCAGCTGGACTTTACCGGTATTTCCCGAGCGTAACAACCCATCCTCATTCGGGAAAGTAGCCCTTAAGGTGATTGCTCCGGTTTGTTTATCGAATTGTCCGTCGATCATGTCGAGCTTACCTTTTTTTGGGTACACGGTATTATCGGCAAGTAATAGTGAGACGCCAGGAATGTTTCCGATACGCTCGGCAACAGTTTTGCCGGCATATCTTTCATTGAAATTGATGAAGTCGTCTTCACTTAAGGAGAAATAAACATGTACCTCATGAGCATCCGACAAACGGGTAAGTGGCACAGGATCTTCAGCGCTAACTAAACTGCCCTGCTTTTTAGGGAGTCTGCCGACATAGCCAGTTACAGGTGCTTTAATTAAGGTATAGCTCAGGTTAATTTCTGCTGTGGCAATTCCAGCTTTAGCTTGTTCAACGCTTGCCAGTGCAGCAGCATGTGCAGCCTTCGCACTTTTTAACTGGAAGTCTGAGACGACCTTGTTCGCAACAAGCGGCCTGAGCTT
>DDAD01000077.1:20023-34133 GCA_002333205.1 Pedobacter sp. UBA2067 | reverse complement strand
TTCTCGCCCTTGATGTTGCTCCAGAAGTCTTTGGTCCGGATATATTCATCCATGAGCTCATCTGTTCCGCCGAAGTATCTGTAAATAAGCTTTTTGTCCAGACCCGCTGTTTTTGCGATATCATTTACTTTGAGCGCTGCACTTCCCTTTGTTACTAAAATTTCCTCCACAGCATCCAGCAATTTTTGCTTTGTTCTTGCCTTATTCCGGCCGATATCTTTAGCCACTTCTTTTGCCATAATGATAAATGATGTCTAAAAAACTACTTGCAAAAGTACTATTCTAGTTTTAGCGCTCTTCAAGCATGAATTATATAGTACAACAAATCTAGTCACCTTTTGGTGACTTAGTATTATCTTTGGTGCTAAGAGTAGGTCTTTAACAAGTAGGTATAGTTGCAAATAGACACTGCCGTCGCCCCAAATGAATAATTACAAAGCCTGTGACTTCCAAAGTTTCACATTCAAACTGCATAAACTACGGCAGGCCAGTAGCGGTAAGAAGAAAAAGGGTGTTTCTAAAAAAGGAAAACTGAAGTAACATGATATTAATACAGATAAATTTTAATTTCGACATAAACATGATGGGGAGCCGCTTGTCAGAGAACGGCAAACCATTGGCCGAGAGTCTTAACAGAGAGAAAGGATTTATTTCTAAAATCTGGACGGAGAACCCGGAAACCGGAAAGGCAGGTGGTATTCACCTTTTCGACAATCTTGAAAATGCCAGTAATTTCGTGAAAAATCATAGTGAACGACTCATTTCTATTGGAGCCTCCGATATTGATGTTTAATACTTTAATGTTAATCAACCATTATCTAGCATAAACAAGGGGATTTAACCTATACAAGGAGATACTATAAGTTTCATTGCTGCTTCCTTTAGGAAGGAAAAATAGAAGATCATGGCTGTGCGCGGCTGGTTAAGACAATTTTGCGTTTCTTACATGAGCCAAATGGTGGTCACAGTGCCATGCATAAATTCCGATGTTGGTTTTTAAGGTGATAAGCTCCTTTGCCTCCGGATGTCGAAAAGGTCTTTCGAGTTCAGGGTCGGACAGATTATTTAGTAAGTAAACCCATCTTTCATGTAAACCCGCCAATAGTTTCAATGCACTTTGAATGGAGAACGCTCTTGAATCAGGAAGTTCGGCCCAAAGGTTTTCATGGTAAGGTTTTATGGTTGGCGTATCTTCTGTTAATGCAAGTTTAAATCTTATCAAGCTGTTCATATGGCTGTCTGCACAATGATTTACAACCTGCTTAATTGTCCAACCATTCGGCCTATATTTTTTCTCAAGATCTGTATCGCTGAGGTTTTTGACTTCCTCAGACAATCTACCTGGAAATTCTTCAATGATTTTAATCCAGCTTTCAAGATGGTGTATACTAATCTCTTCTGGTTGCTGGAATTTACCAATGGGGTATTTTAATTTTTCAAGGTTGTTCTCCATAGTATGGTTCTTATCATTTATTTCATTCAACTTGGATGCATGGTTTATATACGTGATCTAAAATATAAAAAAGCTAGGCGGCAATAACTTAATGCTGTGGGTATTTTGTATTTTAACTCGGCAACCTTTTCAGCCACTGCTTTATGTAGCAAACTTTACTAATTATCCACGTTCAGTTAAAATTTTTAAATTTTCATCTATGAAGAAACTAGCTACCGCAATTTTGATCCTTTCTGCAGTTCAGGCATTCTCTCAAACGGGAAGTTCCGAAGCGCTTCGAACCCAAGTCAACAAGCTAAACAATACGATCGCCACCTTGAAAGGTGAAAACAAAGTGATCAAAGATAGTCTGGCATCTATTATAAGTCAGAACCAATATTTTAGGGAAACGTTGAAAATTTACGAGTCGAAGTCGCAAACAGCTTCCGCAAACGACCTTGATGTAAGCTTAATCAGTTGTAAGGCTCAAACTGGCAATAATACTGTAGTTCTTGAGTTTTTAGTAACTAATCGCGGTACAGAAAAGACTATTCTATTTACGCCTACCAAGTTCGGTACTGCAGTTGATTTGCAAGGAAATGGATATAGGCCTTCTGACATTAAGATTGGTGCAGCAAAGTATTCAAGTACCGTCTACAAGGATGTTCCTTTGAAGTTAACGATTACCATCTCTCGCATAGATCCTGCGGTCAAATTACTTAAGCTTGTAAACATCGAGTTCTCCACTCCGCAAGACAGCTATAAAAAAGCATCGCTAGTATTCAAGGATATTTCAATTCAGTGAAAACTTGCGCCTCAGCCTAAATAAATTTGGATTGTAGAATCGTGGTAGGGAAGTAGCTGCATAACTGGGGCTACTGTGTTCGTTACACATCACCACATAAAAGCGCATTACATCATCTCAGAAGGTGCTTTGCCAAACTTCTTTTTGAAGGATTTAGAAAAGTGCGCCAGGCTTTCAAACCCCAGATCCAAATAGATGGCTGAGGGCCTTTGGTGCCTGGTTTCAAGAAGATGCTTGGCGACTTTTAATCGCTTGTCCAAAAGCCAGCGCCTAGGGGCTGAACCGAAGGTCTTTTGGAAGTCGCGTTTGAAAGCAGCCAGGCTGCGGCCGGTCAGTTGTGCGAATTTTTCAACAGGGATGTTGAAATGAAAGTTGCTGATCATAAACTTTTCCAGATCAATCTTATAAGGCTGCGAGAAGTCGAATAAGAAATTGCGAAGTGCAGGAATGGCATGAAGCAGTAACTTAACACCTTCTTTAACTTTCAGGATGCCCATCTCGTCTGTCATTTCAGCGCCAGAGCTTCGTGCGTAAGGAACAATGGATTGAAAATACCCCTGAAGGAATTCGTTGGATGGAATAAGCATATTTGGCGGACCGATATACTTCCGGTCCGCTTCAAGTTTTTCTTCTAACGCGATTTTGCGCAAGAGTTCCGCTTGCAGAGATATCACGATGGTTTCATAGTTTCCTTCAGCCAGCGGTGTTTTGGTAAGCGTACCCACCTGGTTTCTGCCGATGAGCATCATTTCTCCTCCAGTCATCGAAAGCGTTTGTTCGAAGGTTTCCAGGGTAAATTGCCCCGAAACCTGTAAGATCAATGTAGGATCTTTCCAAAAGCATACCTTCTCTCTCCGCTCGGCAGAAAGGTAAGAATAGAAGATCACGCCTGGGAGGATTTCTTCGGGACCGGTCATTTAGCGCTGAAGGTAAGTGCCGCCGAGAATAGCGCCTTTAACAAAAGTAGTATTTAACATGCGCATTTCTTCTGGCGTAAATGCAATTTGCATCGCTGCGATATTTTCTGGTAAGCGCGACCTGCGACTCATGCTCACCAAAGGCATAACCTGATCATCCTGCTCCTTTACCCAGGCAATTGCAAGCTGTGTAGGCGTACAGCCTTTACTGCTCGCCATTCGCGTTAACAAGTCGACTTTTTCCAGGTTATGAATCAGGTTTTTACCCTGGAAGCGCGAGAAGTGATTGCGGTAGTCGTTTTCCGGAAGTGGCGCTTTCATTTCGCCAGTCAACAGTCCTTCTGCAGTATTGGCAAAAGCAACAACTCCAATACCTAGTTCCTTTGCAGTTGGCAACAGCTCGCTCTCGATGTAACGATCGGCTAATGAATATCCAATCTCCAAAGCGCTTATCGGATGAACGTCATTGGCCAGGCGAAGTTGCTGCGGGGTAACTTCCGATACACCAATGTAACGGACCTTACCTTCTTTCTTCAGGTCAGCAATGGTTCCAATGATGTCTTCTACGGGCACGCTGTTATCCATTCGGCTCGGTTGGTAGAGGTCGATGGTTTCAATACCCAGACGTGTTAGTGAGTAGTTGATGAAATTCTTGATGGCTATCGGGCGGAGATCCATTCCGATCCAGTGACCGTTGTGAAAGATGGCACCAAACTTCACGCTGATGAAAGCTTCATCGCGACGGCCTTTTATCGCTCTGCCAATCAGCATTTCGTTGTGGCCGGCACCATAGAAGTCGCCAGTGTTAAGGAAATTTATACCGTTATCCAGTGCTTCCTGGATGGTTGCGTTACTTTCGGCTTCATTAGGTGTAGGGCCGCCCCAAATGGAAGACATACGCATACATCCTAAGCCGAGTTTGGATACGAATGGGCCACCTTGACCCAGCTGAATTTTTTCTATTGTTTTCATAATATAAAGATCAGCTTTGGAAGAGGTTAGGGGTTGCCTGTNNGCCTGGGTGGCTCAAAGAATTTGTCTGTACGGCTCAGGGTTAATCGAATCTGACACTGTAGCCTCGCGAGTAGGTGTATATGTGGAGATGGGTGTGCAAAACTGCTCTTTTAAAGGAAGCTGATATGCAAAATTGCGAATTGGTATTAAAACGCCAAGAATTTCGCTAAACGGTTAACAATATTCAATTGTTGTGCAACTTCTTGTAACATTTTAGTAGCAGCTAACCTAAGCTCTTGCCGCTTAATCTTTTAATACTATTTTTACTTTAAGTAAACAAAACCTAAGGTTCACCTTCCAATTTCTTAAAACACTTTATCACTAAAGAAAACATGATTTAGCCATGCAGGGCTTGGTATGCCCAAGATTTAACCAAACGTTTAAACAATTAGCGCTCAACTTTCAACTTCCAAACCAAACTTTAATAAACTATGAGAGAAAAACTGAGTTGCTTTTTGTTACTATTTGCACTTGTTGTAAATGTAGCGTATGCACAGAAAAACATTACCGGAAAGGTAACCGAGCAGGGGAAGGGAACACCCTTACCAAGCGTGAACATCTTAATCAAAGGAACCAAGCAAGGTACCAATACAAATAGCACCGGAGCCTTTAGCTTGCAGGTGAGTAATCTGCCTGCTACGCTCGTATTTAGTATGTTAGGCTATGATACCAAGGAGGTTGTTGTCAATGCGCAAACCTCAGTGTTGAATATTGAGTTAAAGGAGAGTGCAAATGACCTGAATGAGGTGATTGTATCCGGGCTTGCATCTACCGTAAAAAGGAGAAACGCCGCCAACGCGGTGAGTTCTGTATCCGCAAAAGAATTAACAGGTGTCACAAAGCCACAAACCGCGGATGGTGCCTTGTACGGCAAGGTTGCCGGTGCAAACATCAGGTCTAGCGGCGGAGCACCCGGGGGTGGTCTATCCATTCAGTTAAGGGGTTTCTCGAGTTTACAAGGTGCTTCTCAACCACTCATCATTCTTGATGGGGTATATATCAATAATGCTACCCAAGCCACCGGCCGTGCAACTGTAAACGGCGCTGGGGCCAGCAGTCAGGATGATGGTTCTAATCGTCTGGCAGATATCAACCCTGATGAGATTGAAAATATGGAAATCCTCAAAGGTCCCTCTGCTGCGGCAATTTATGGTACCAGGGCAAATGCTGGGGTAATCATTATTACCACAAAAAAAGGTAAAAGCGGAAAGGTGAAAATTTCCTTGTCTGAGGATTTCGGTTTGACGACACCACTGAAACTTCTTGGTGTTGATGACTGGAGTGAGGCTAAGATTAACTATTTTTATGCCGGTACTTCTGCAGCACAAACCGCAAGACGCAATCTGGAGCTCCAACGTTTTAGCGAGGCCCAGCAATCTGGCAACTTCGTGAACTATGAGGAGTTGTTCTATGACAACAACCGGATTTCCTCAAATACCCGCTTAAACATCTCTGGCGGTAGCGAGAATACACAGTATTTTATCGGTGCAGGTATCAATAATGAAAATGGTTTGATCAAGAATACTGGATTTGACCGCTACTCCATACGGGCAAATATTGACCAAAAGATCAATAAAGCCATTCAATTGTCGGTAAATACAAGTTATACCAGATCCAACACCGATCGTGGTTTCACAGGGAACCAAAACAGATCCGGAGCAAGTATCGGCTATGCCATTTCCGCTACACCAAACTACTATGACCTCCGACAGAAAACAGACGGTTCATACCCGAACAATCCATACTTTACGGAGAACCCTGTGGCGTTGGTAGATAAGTCGATCAACAATTCCCTGGTAAACCGCATGATCAGTTCATTCAATTTAAATCTCAATTTGTTCCAGACAGACAATAGCTATGCTAAGATCATCGTAAACGGAGGTTTAGATTACTTGCAGAACACCACCAATATTTATCTGTCGGAAGACCTGCAATATCAAAGAGGTCTAGCGAATCCGGGTGATATTTTGAATGGTAAACAGGAAAGCTTCAACACGAATATTCAGGCTGCGGCAGTTTACAATTGGAATGTAGGTAAGGTGAACCTGAACTCTCAGGTGGGCATGGTAAGGTTAGACTTCAATAATGATCTGGTTTTTTTACGCGGACAAGGTCTTGCGCCCCTGCAAAGAAACATTAAACAGGCGGCTATGCAGACGGTCAACAATCAGTTCTTTTCTAAAGTACAGGAAGCTGGGGTGTTCTTGCAACAAGAGGCGAATTTCGACGATAAGTTAATTGGAACCGTAGGTGTTCGTTTTGATAAATCTTCCTTGAATGGTGATGTAAATGAATGGTATGCCTTCCCTAAAGCATCGTTAGCGATCAATTTGACAAACTTTGATTTCTGGAAAGAGAACTTCATTTCGCAGTTCAAACCTCGTATCGCTTATGGCGAAACGGCCGGACCGGTTAGTTTCGGATCTATCTATACGCCTTTGGTAGGAACAAACATTGGAGGCTTCCTGGGCTCTGCGGTATCAACGACGTATGGCAACGCGAATTTAAGGCCGGAGACTGCAAAGGAGCTTGAATTTGGGGTTGATCTTGGTTTCCTGAAAAACCGGATCTCTTTAGAAGCTTCATACTACATTAAAAACACGGCGAACAATATTCAGACACTTAATCTTGCGCCATCTACCGGGGTAACTTCAGTACCTAGTAATTTGGCTGAGTTAAGGAACACGGGTATTGAATTAAGTTTGTCGGGATTAGTGATCGATAAACCAAACTTCAAATGGAACAGCCGTGTGATGTACTGGAAGAATACTGTGATCGTAAGTAAACTGGGTATACCTTCTTATACGATTGGTGGATTCGGTGTAAGTTATGGTACATTCTTGATTAAGGAAGGAACTAAGCTGGGTACCATTGTCGGAACACCTCAGATTAGCCCGGGAGAATATACGGTTTGGGGTAACTCACAGCCGGATTTCAATGCGAGTTTCAGCAACAATTTCACGTTCTTCAGAAAGTTTGATTTCTCTTTCTTGTTCGACTGGAAAAAAGGTGGCTATAACAGCAACCTGACCAACTTGAATACCGATGAAGGTGGTACAACAAAAGGCTGGTTTAATGATGATAACAATGATGGGATTCCAAATGGTAAACAGCGCGAACCGGCACCTTACGACAATGCTGGCCGATTTGTAGAAGATGCATCTTATATCAAATTGAGAGAAGTTGGTTTATACTATACCATGCCAACCGCATTGACAAACAGTATCTTTAAAAATAAAGTGCAACGCTTTAGAGTGGGCGTGTCTGGTAATAACCTGATCATGTTCAGCAAGTATTCTGGCTACGATCCGGAAACTTCAACCTTTGGTGCCGGACTTGCAAATAATGTTGACGTAGCACCTTATCCAAGTGCCCGCAGGTTTTTCTTTAATGTTAGTTTAGACTTTTAATCAGCCCTTCATGAAAAAAAATATAAAAGGATTATTTCTTATAATCACCCTGGCAATGCTGCTTTCAGCATGTGACCCATTTGATATCGAGAAGATAGAAGACCCCAATAATCCATCTGTAAGCTCGGTGACCAATAATGCAACGAAACAACAAATTCAGTATCTGGTAACTGGTTTAGAGTCGAAGCACAGAGATTATGTGAGTAATGTTACCAACGGCTGGGGAAGCTTAGGCCGGGAAATCTGGTTGCTGAACTCTTCCGATACAAGGAACATGACGGAATGGTTAGGCCTGGGAAATTTTCAATTGAATTCAAATGTTTTTGGCTTTGGCGCTACTGGTGGTGGTTCTTATGCGTCACCGTATAGTGCGGTTAAGCAGGCCAACATCATTCTGGATGCATGTGTCAATACTGCGAATTTAACGGATCTGGAGAAGAAATCTGTAACTGGATTCTCTAAGACCATTATAGGCTATCAGTTGATGATACCTGCAAACTGGTTGTACGGAAATGGTATCAGAATAGATGTAAAGGATGAAACCAATCCAGGACCGTTCGTCTCTTATGAAGTTGCGCTAGATCATATTAAGACACAATTGGATGAAGGTTATGCAGACCTGAATGCCGCGGGTTCTACAATGCCATTTAAATTGAGTGCAGGTTTTGCCGGCTATGACACACCTCAAGGCCTTGCGAAAGTTAATCGTGCCATTGCTGCACGCCTGGCAGTTTACAGAAAAGACTGGCAAGGGGCTCTTGAAGCTGTTAACCAATCTTTCATGAACTTGACGGGCAACCTGAACGAAGGTCCAAAGCACACCTACAGTGCCGGTGCTGACGCGGTGAACCCATTGTTTGCCCCGCTAAACGTTCCAAACCCTGGAAACCTCCGGGTAGTTAGTCCTTCGACATTGCGGGATACAACAGCTGGAGATCAGCGCGTAAAGGATAAGTTCTCCAGGTTAACAACCCCGTTCATTGTGACTACCTCAAGTGTTGCCTTAACAGGGGAGTATCAGGATAAAAGGTATACTTCAAATACACTTCCGGTTACCTTCATCAAAAATGAAGAGTTGATTTTGATTAAGGCAGAAGCTGAAGCACAGTTAGACCAGCCCCTAAATGCGGTTGCATCCATCAACATCATTCGGAATGCGGCTAAAATTGGGGACTACAGCGGCCCTACAGATAAAGTGAGTTTATTAAAAGAAATCCTGTATCAACGTCGCTACTCGTTGTGGGCAGAACCTGGAGGACACCGTTGGGTAGATGTTAGAAGATATACCGGACCAGGTTTATTGTTTAACAATATGTCGGAAGAGATCGATACATCTTTTGATAAAGGCGTGGTCTATACCCAGTTCCCTTTGCCACAAGCTGAAGTAAACTGGGAGCTTTATAAAAATAAATAGTCTATCACTTAATTCATAACCATGAGAAAAACTTGTTTTGCCGCCTTATTGGTCTGCATAAACCTTCTTGCTGTTGCACAGGAGCGAATAACTGAAGATAACATTACAACCATGCCAACTGTAGCTGGGCAGGTACTTTCGCCAAAGGCTGATAAGATTGTGTATACCTTAAATAAAATAAATCCCGAGACTAAAACACCCGCAAGTCAGCTGATTCTACATGACCTGACCAGTGGGAAAAAGGAAGCTATTGCGACACAGGCAAGTGATGCGAAGTGGTCACCGGATGGTAGCAGGATTGCTTTCCGGACTGCTATCGGCAAGGTTGCCGGTATTTATGTGCTGGACCTGAATGCACCTTCAACGCCTAAACTCGTTGCGCAAGTGGTAAATAGCAACCATTTTCTAGGACACTCTGCAAATAAGAACTACGCCTGGAGCCCCGATGGAAAATCCATTGCGTACATCAGTGCAGACACCACTACTGGCAATAGAAACCCAGATCCAAACAGTCCGAAGGTTATTGACCGGATTTTGTACAAGTCCAGAACCTGGTATTCCGATAATATGCTAACCCGTTTGTATGTTGCAGATGTTGCGACCGGGACTTCCAAAATGCTTACAAACGATAAGTTTGATAGTCACTCACTAACGTGGAGTCCAGACTCCAGGAGAATTGCCTTCATTTCAAATCATACTGCAGATCCCGACAACAACTATAACAATGATATTTTTGTCGTTGATGTGGCCGGAGGCCAGGTGCAACAGATCACGAATACACCGGGCACAGAACATAATCCGGAATGGAGTCCGAACGGTAAATACATCATTTATCCAGCAACAGTACGCCTGAGGAACACCAAGGATAGTCCGCCGGAAGACATGAAGCTTTATCTATATGAATTAGGAACCGGCAAGGTGAAGTGTTTAACCACTGAACTGGATGAAAGGCTAAGCGGCGCGACCTGGGCGAGTGACAGCAAGACCTTCTATTTTGGTTTTCCCAAAAATGGAAAACGGGTGATCTATAAGGGCTCTATCGATAACAATACCATTACACCTGTGATCGATAAAGAGGCCAGTGTTGGTGGCATGAGTCTTCAAGGAAACAAGCTTGCCTTCACGATGTCGAATGTGAGCACACCTAATGAAATCTACATCACAAGCAATAATGGAAAGACCATAACCCAGCTAACGAATGAAGCAAGTTCATGGATCAAAGACAAGACCCTGTCTAAAACAGAGAGTTTCTGGTTTCCTTCCTTTGATGGTGTGATGGTTCAGGGCTTTATAGCCTATCCTGCAAACGCCAGTGCCGGAACAAAGTTGCCGGTGATCCATAGAATTCATGGTGGGCCACATGGTGCATTTGGTTACAGTTTTACCGATATGAATGAGATATTGACGGGTAAAGGCTATGCTGTTATTTCAATCAATCCGAGAGGATCTTCCGGCTACGGACAGAAGTTTTCTGACGGCACCTATCAGGCCTGGGGTGGAGGAGACTTCCAGGACTTAATGAAAGGTATGGACTATGCACTTGAAAAGTATACTTTCTTAGATAAAGACAGACTTGGTGTTACTGGTGGTTCTTACGGTGGATTTATGACCAACTGGGTGGTTACACAAACCAATAGGTACAAGGCTGCCGTAACGAGTGCATCAGTTTCCAACTTGATTTCTTTCTATGGCACGTCCATCTACCCGGATTTGTTAGAAACGGAGTTTGGTGGAATGCCTTGGGACAACTATGCGTTACTATGGCATTTCTCGCCAATGGCACATATCAAGAACGCAAAAACGCCGACCCTGATTATTCATGGTGAGAATGATATGGATGTTCCGATTACACAGGCAGAGGAATTCTTTATCGGATTAAAAAAGTTGGGTGTGCCCGCGAAATTCATTCGTTATCCAAATGAGGGACATGGATTTACGCAGCCAAAGAACCGCCTTCACAATACCAAACAATTGTTAACCTGGTTTGATCAATACTTACAATAATGAAAGCATTTGTTCGGATAATAGCTTGTTTTCTCCTACTGATTGCATTTTCTGCAAGTGCTGTATTTGCACAGAACACGACGCCAGATTCTGTTTATTACAAGGAGAACTACAGCAAATATGAATACATGATTCCGATGCGCGATGGCATCAAACTATTTACCTCGGTCTATGTGCCGAAGAATGTATCATTAAAATACCCTTTTCTGTTGATGCGCACGCCCTATGGGTGTGCGCCTTACGGCAAGGACAGATATCCTGCGGGCAGGCTAGGGCCTTCCGTGGAGCTGGTAAAGGATGGTTATATCTTCGTAAGGCAGGATGTTAGAGGGAGATATATGTCTGAGGGCACATTCACCTGGACTGCGCCCAACAAAAAGGATCCAAAACAATGGGACGAAAGTGCTGATACCTATGATACCATAGACTGGCTGCTGAAAAATGTAAAACCAAACAATGGTAAAGTTGGAACGTATGGTGGCTCGTATCCGGGCTTTTATGTTGTTGCCGGCATGATCGATGCACATCCGGCGTTGAAGGCGGCAATGCCTTCCGCACCAATGGGTGACTTGTGGCGCGGTGATGATGGTGTACATAACGGTGCATTTTTGATGCCGCATAACATCAACTTCATTGCAAACTTTGGGTTGAAGCGCCCAGAGCGGATACAGAAATATCCAGCTGGGAAACTGAAATATGATACCCCAGACGGGTATAGATTTTGGCTGGACCATGGACCACTGACGAACCTGGATGAGAAACACTTTAAAGGGGAGATCATTCACTGGAAAGAATATAAAGATCATCCTGTTTATGATGAATTCTGGAAGTCCAGAAATGTAGAACCGCACATGAAGAACATCAAACCAGCTGTAATGACGGTTGGTGGATGGTTTGATGCGCAAGATATCAGAGGTCCTTTCATTGTCTATAATGGGATAAAGAACCAAAGTGCTGCGACATCTAACCGCTTGATTCTTGGACCATGGTATCATGGAAGCTGGTCCTCCACACCTGGCGACCGGTCTGCAAATATTGAGTGGGGCAGCAACACGGGTGAATATTACAGGAAGGAACTGGAATTCAAATTCTTCAGTTTCTACTTGAAAAATAAAGGCACAATGGACTTGCCAAAAGTTATGGCTTTTAACACCGGTGCGAATAAATGGAATGCTTTTGAGCAGTGGCCGCCAGCTGAAGTTGAACAGNNATCTGGCTTCTGATGGAAAGCTTAGCGAACAAGCCGCTGGTAGAGGAGCGGGCTTCGATGAATACGTCAGTGACCCAAAGAAACCGGTTCCTTATACGCAGGAAATCACGACAAGGTTTGGCAATGACTGGATGGTCGAAGATCAACGTTTTGCAAGTACACGTCCGGATGTGCTGGTTTACGAAAGTGCGCCTTTAGAAGCTGATATGACCATTGCAGGTGCCATAACGGTAAACTTGATGGCATCTACATCTGGGACGGATGCGGATTTTATCGTCAAGGTGATTGATGTCTATCCAAATGACGCAAAGGACCCCGAACCTAACCCACAGAAAATGAAGATGGGCGGGTATCAGATGCTGCTGCGGGGTGATCCGATACGGGCGAAATTCAGAAATAGCCTGGAGAAGCCCGAGCCAATGGTTCCTGGAGAACCAACTCTCCTGAAATACAACCTGACCGATGCTTACCATACTTTTAAAAAGGGCCACCGGATTATGGTACAAGTTCAGAGCACTTGGTTTCCGATGATTGACCTCAATCCTGGGAAGTTTGTTGATATGTTCAACGATGTAAAGGAAAGCGATTTCAAAAAGACCACACAAAAGATTTATCATGATGGTGAACGGAAATCGTTCATCACTTTCAATCTTTATAATTAGCATACAAAATCCTATCCCGACTGCTTGATGAATTTTTCATTGAGGGTCGGGATATTATGTAATATTCATTCAATGACTCTTCGAGTAATCTGTAAATGTTTGCAAATCGCAGGAAGTCGCTTTAATTTCCCCGCATCCAAGTTGCGATTTCCTTTAAGCCGGATGTAAGGGTATATTCTCCCTGGTACCCGAGCGCTTGCAGTCTGCTCGTATCAACCCTCCAGTTCGTGGGGTCTCCTTTACGGACCTCCCCGTTGAAAGATACATCAATGTCAAGCTGCAGATGTTTCACCAGGCAATTGGCGACTTCAGCTATGCTGCTTTCCACACCCGAACCAAGATTGTATACTTCTGTCTTCTGTTTACTTTCTTGTGCCAGTACCGTAAGTACTGCCTTACATACGTCTTTTACATACATAAAGTCACGGCTCTCCTTTCCAGTTCCAAAAAGTACAATGCCCTGCTTATGATCATTGACAGCGTTCAATGCCTTCTGACCTACATCCCAAATCAACTGCTTTCTTAGTCCGGGACCGTAAATAGAGAAGATGCGAAAAACAGTAACTTTTAGATCGTAGATGTGTGCATAGTGAAATAACAAGGTTTCTGCCGTTGCTTTGTGAATGCCATAGGGGGAAATTGGAAGTACCGACGTTTGTTCGGTGATGGGTAGCTGTTTAGGGTTGCCATAAACGGCTGCACTAGAGAAAAGGAAAATACGGGCCTGAGGCTGGTTGTTCGCAAGAAATAAGGCAAGTCTTGCCGTTCCGGGAAGAAGACTGGAGAAGTCGGCAAATGGATCACTGACGGACGCGGCAACGGATGCTCCGCCGGCTAAATGGCATACGGCGAAAAGTTTTTCGTCTTTTAGTAGTTCGGAAAGATCAGTGGTCTCACAGGAAGCGGTCGCGAATTTATGCCATATCTGCGGCTTAAATGGCGCGCGAAGATCTATTCCGATAACCTTGTATCCGCGTTCAACAGCTGCATCTGCCAGCCAGGTTCCTAAAAACCCTGAAGCACCAGTGATAAGTATGGTTCTGTTATGCATAAAAAAATTGCTTTGGGTCTTCATAGAATGCACGCCATCGAGCGCCCATAACTGTACCTGAAAACGTCTTGGTATAAAATGTCCTGTGGCGCTGGGCATTAAATTGGCCCTGTTCTATTTTGGTGATCATTTGCTTTAGCCCTTCCACGATACGCTCCTGATCAGGCTCTACCAGTATTGCATCGGGATTG
>DDAD01000077.1:0-20012 GCA_002333205.1 Pedobacter sp. UBA2067 | reverse complement strand
ACATTGGTTGCTAAAAAGGGAACCCCATAAGCCATTGATTCCAGCAGGATCAATGGCAAGCCCTCCATGCCAGTGGAGCACAGTACCATTCCATCATATGATGCCATCAACTTGGCACCCTCTACGCCGGAAGGGTAGGCGCCAGAAAAGTTAACCATTGATGCTATGCCAAGTTCTGTCGTAAGGCGCTTCAGTGCAGCTTCTTCCTGACCTTTACCCCAGAGATCCAAGCGAAGGTTTTTAGGCATTCCCGGATCAGCAAGGGCAGATAATAAAAGATCAAGCCCTTTATTGCCGGCCAAACGCCCAAAATAGCCGAGTTTGATTATTTCTTTGGAGGAATTTCTTTGCTGCTGGAGAATACCGTCAACGGGTGCTTCAGGAAAGCAAGGCAGCCAATTGATATTTGTAGCATTACTTTCTTTTTGCTTCCAGTAGGAGAGCATTGAAGGGGCTTGAACCACAAGACCATCCATTGTTTTGCGGCTTGTTACCCATGTGGGATCGTCGATGGTTCTATTTGCGATGAAGTCCTGTCCGGCTTTAAAACAGTGTTTACCTAAAAATTTCGCAACGATATTGGAAGAGTTATTCAGACCTACACAGACGAAAACGTCGGGCCGGAACCGCCATGCTTTGATGCCGACATTTAGCACTCCGATCGTTTTTTTAAATGCCAACCTAACTCTTGATCCTGTATATGCTATTCTGCCAAGCAGTTCCTCTCGCTGAAAGGGTTGCTGGCTAAGCTTAGAGTCACTCAGAACGATTATTTTCACATCATGTCCTTCTTGCAAGGTAAATTCACACAGCTTTTTAAATGCCGTCTGTGCACCGCCTTGCCCATCGGTATGACCCATTAATAAAATTTTCTTCGGAGTAGAGGCCTTGGCCGTTCTGGTTTCAAGTTGAGATACCGCTGACATTAGCTTTCAGTTTTGTACATAGCGTTATTAAAGTATTTGATACTCCCTTAATAAAGGTAATTTTAAAACAACTGTTTACCAATGATTTATCGTAATCGAGAAACTACTTCTCAAAAAACTCAAGTTTTCTCAGGTTTGTGAAAAAAGGATCGTTGGGAGTTGTTGCTTAGCTGATATCGACTATATATGTAATTTTTCCAGCTTCAAACTCGAATACCGATTTACCTTTTAATTCCAAAGCATCGTCGGCTTTAAGGCCATTTGGAAGGTCGACACTTAGAATTGCGGAATAATCAATATCAATGGTAACCTTGTGATCTTTGTATAAAATCTTTAACAATTCTGTTAATACAATTTCGTAAATATCCTGGCACTTCCTTATTTTAAGTCTTAGAATGTGCTTAAAATCGTTTTAAGCGATTTCATACCATATCAATATTGCCGAGCAGAAATCTATACCCCCATATTCATGAACGATAGCAGAAGAGCATTCATTAAAAAAGCAACCCTACTCAGCGGCGCAACAGGCCTGTTCAGCGCCTTCCCGGAAGCGATACAAAAGGCACTGGCCATTGATGCGAAAGCAGGCAGCACCTATATGGATGCGGAACACGTGGTATTTCTAATGCAGGAAAATCGCTCTTTCGATCATTGTTTCGGTACGCTGAAGGGCGTTCGGGGATTTAATGACCCGAGAGCAATGCGCTTGGCGAACGATAGTCCGGTCTGGTTGCAAAGTAATGCTGCTGGAAAGACCTATGCCCCTTTCAGGCTTAATCTAAAGGATACCAAATCCACCTGGATGAGTTCACTGCCACATTCCTGGGAAAACCAGGTAGACGCGCTAAATGGCGGTCAAAACAACGGATGGCTGGATGCTAAGAAGTCGGGAAATACGGATTTTGCAGATATGCCACTAACCATGGGCTATTATAATCGGGAGGACCTGCCATTTTACTACGCGCTGGCTGATGCGTTTACCGTATGCGACCAGCACTTCTGTTCTTCGCTTACAGGTACCAGCCCCAACCGCTTGTTCTTCTGGAGCGGTACCATTCGTGAGGAGCAACATGAAGGCTCAAAAGCGCATGTATGGAACGACGAGATTGATCATAAGGATATTCATTGGACGACCTTCCCTGAGCGTCTGGAGGAACTTGGCATCTCCTGGAAGACCTATCAGAATGAGCTCAGCATTCCGGTAGGATTCGAAGGGGAAGAAGCCGACTGGCTAGCCAACTTCACCGATAATGATCTGGAATTCTTTAAGCAGTTCACTGTGCGCTTACATCCGCAGCATCTCGCATTTCTGGAGCAGCAGGCGAAAACGCTTCCCCGGGAGATTGAAGAACTGAAGGCATCGCTGAAGCAGAATGCACAGGATGAAAAAACAGCAATGCTGCTGAAGAAAAAAGAAGCAAGCCTGGCAAAGGTGTTGGCTGATCGGAAGACCTGGACGCAGGCGCGTTATGATGGTTTATCTGTAAGGGAGAAGAACATCCATCAAAAAGCATTTGTAACCAACGTTAATGACCCGGATTACCATAAGTTGGTTGATATGCAATATGAAGAAAATGGTGTTGTACGCAATATGAAGATTCCAAAAGGAGATGTGTTATACCAGTTCCGCAAGGATGTTGCAGATGGTAACTTACCAACCGTTTCCTGGCTTGTGCCGCCCTGCAACTTTTCGGATCATCCCGGAGCACCCTGGTATGGTGCCTGGTACATCTCTGAAGTGATGGATATTCTCACCAAAAATGAGGAGGTTTTTAAGAAGACCATCTTCATTTTAACCTATGATGAAAATGATGGCTACTTTGACCACGTACCACCATTTCTGCCGCCGCATACTGCAAAGCCTGACAGCGGAAAAGCTTCTGAGGGATTAGATACTCGCGTAGAGTTTGTAACTATGGAGCAGGAGCAGGCGAGGGGCTTCAAGGAAAAGCGGGAAAGTGCAATAGGGCTGGGCTTTCGGGTACCAATGCTGGTGGTGTCGCCATGGACGAAAGGCGGCTTTGTGAACTCCCAGGTTTTTGACCACACTTCCAACTTGCAGTTTCTGGAGCGTTTCTTATCTGCAAAGACCGGTAAGGAAGTGAAACAACCACAGATCAGCGATTGGCGCAGGACGGTTTGTGGGGATTTAAGTTCTGTTTTCCGCGTAGCAGATGATCAGCCTTCCGCAATGCCAGCGGCACTGAAGAAAGAAGCTTTTATTCAAAGTATCCACAACGCAAAGTTCAAAGCACTGCCCTCCGGTTTTAATGATAAGCATATCCCGATGCAGGAAAAGGGGATACGCCCTGCTAATGCATTGCCCTATAATCTGGGTGTAAATGCAGTCTATAATCCTGTGAACAAAAATCTGGAGCTTACATTTGAGGCTTCCAAAGAAGTTTCAGGCATGCCCGCAGCAGGGGCGCCATTTATCGTGTACTTCCCTGGTAAAACGAGTAAATTGGATTTTAATGGTCAAGTGCGCTGGTCTAAAATGAACAACAGGCACTATGCTGTAAAAGCTGGAGACCGCGTCCGGGATAAATATCCTTTGTCTATGTTTGAAAAAGAACAGTACCATGTGGAAGTTTATGGGCCGAACGGTTTTTACCGGGTTTTCAAAGGCGGACACAACAGCCCTCAACTGGATGTCGCTTGCGAAAGTCAAGTGGATAGGCTGGATGCAAAAAGGCTTTTTGGGAATGTCGTATTGAAGATTACCGGAAAGGCTAATGCTGTACTAACCATCACGGATAATGCATATAAACAAAGGGGAAAAAAGGTCAGTTTAAAAGGTGGTAGCGCTACAAGTGTGCTAGACCTTTCAAAGAGTCATAACTGGTACGATTTCAGCCTGCGAATTGAAGGTTTTCCGGATTATAGTCAGCGCTTTGCTGGTCGGGTAGAAACCGGTTTACCTGGATTTAGTGACCCTCTAATGGGCGGAACGATATAGATAGATTAAATAAAAAAAGGGATGCTTTCGGCATCCCTTTTTTTATTTAATCATCTGATGATTATTTTTTCGCCCACCACAATGGGGTTAAAACTTCATCCTTGCCGCCAAGATCAGACAGTGCTTGTCCGTAACCGGCAGCATTGGTGTTCTTTAAGCTCGATGGATATTTTAAACGTTGTGGGAAGAACTGAACATTACTTGTTTTATAGTTTGCTTCCGTTAACGCCGGTAGGGTTTGAATTGGAATTTCAATTGCAGGATTTTCAAAGAAAGGTAATCCTGTTCTTCTGTGATCGTTCCAGGTTTCTAATGGTAACCATGGGGTTTGTGCAATGAATTTCTGTGTGATGATCTTCGTCAAGTGGTCGTTTTTAACCGCTCCGTTTTTGTAAAGATCATTTTTAGGATATGCAACAGTAGTGGTCTGTTTTGCACCTGTAAAGCCATCTTCATACTCCATTACGCGGCTTGTAGGTTCCACGGTGTGGTTCCATGCTACAGAAGTACCAACGCGGTTGTAGCTTTCTGAAGTTAAGTAAGCACCTAAATTAACTTTGTTGTACTCGAAGCTCTTGCGAATTGCAGTTTCATAAGCGGTTTGACCATCAACTGGTGTATTCCAACCACGAACGGATGCTTCAGCCAATAAGAAGTAAGTTTCCCAAGGACCAAAAAATAATCTTTTTTGCGTGCTGTTGCGGAATTGCATGTTGATACGTGGCATGGTACCTCCGTAGTTTACCAACTGGTTCATTGGGTCTTTAGCGCCCCATGCACCATCAGTTTTGGCATTCCAGGTGTATTTAGCATCAACCTCTTTTACGTTATCACCTTTTGCGTTCTTAAGGAACCTTTTGGTAATGGTATCGTATCCGCTGTTTTGTGCAGGGTAGTTTGGATTGCTAAGATCGCCAGGGATACTGAACAAAGCGTATGCACGTGGGTCAATAATCTCTGGAAGTCCGTTAAACCAGAAACCTGCAGCAGGATCATTGGTTTTAGTGGTGAAATGATCCGGATAGCTTTGGCCCAACCAATTTGCAGGCTTGATGTACGACTGGAATTCAGCACCTAAAAGGTCTGCGGTTTTAATACCACCAAGGCCAACAAATAAATTGTTTAATGTGGCTGATAATGGTTGTGTATCCCATGAACGACTCATTACGCCAGACAGGTCACTCCAGCCATCTTTTTCCTGAACCTGGAAAGCATCATCCAAATTGATGATGAAATCGTTTGTCGCACCTGCAGTAGACATCACTGCTTCAAACTCGCTTTGTGCTTTTGCTGGATCAACCTCAGATAAGCGAATTGCAAGACGCATACGAAGTGAGTTCGCATATTTACGCCATTTTGCATAGTTGTATCCATAAGCTGGGTCCTGTTTTGCCAGATTACCTGGGTTGGTAATGGAAAGATCAAGCTTTTGTGTTGCATCAGTAAGTTCTGCCAGAAGATGGTAGTATACCGTTTTAACGTCATTAAACTCCGGGTTTACACCGTTGAAGGCGTCCACTGGAATTGGACCAAAGTTATCTGACATTTCGCTCATCAGGTAAGCTCTCCAAATACGCGCAACCTGAATCAGGTTTGGCGTGTGTTGTTTGGCTGTTCCAGCTTCGATCTGCTTGTTTCCAATTTGGATAGCGGTGTTCGCTGCATTAAGCCAGTTTGATACCTGATCGTAATACACGCCGGTCCACTGGTCGTTGTGTTCACCAATAGAAATGGTTCCACCGTCAACATCTGCCGCCTGACGGCCAGCTGGTTTCCAGTATAACACAAAGGAACGTTCGGCAACATCCGGGTTCATTTGCGCACCAATGATGGAGCTGTTGATAAAATATTCTACCTGTACCTGCTCATCATTCGCGGCAACAGGATTTACGTTGATTTCTTCAAATTTCTTACATGACGCCAGCAACAGGGTAGCTGTAACGAGCATACATGATTTTTTTATGATATGTTTCATGATCTGTAGACGTGTGGATTAAAAGCCTAAAGTTAAGTTAAAGGAGAATGAACGGCTGGTTGGTGCTGCCGCGTTCTCAAATCCGGTAGCATTTGTACCTGTAGCAAACACAGACTCTGGATCCAGACCATTCATGTGGCTGGAGATCAACCATACGTTGTTGCAGGAAACACCAATTTTAGCACGTTGAATAGGTGTTCTTTCAAGCATTTTTGGTGAGAAATTGTATGCCAGGTTAATGTTTCTGATACGGATGTTCGAAGCGTCGTAAAGGTTTGCTTCGGTAATACCAAGGTTACCTACACCGGCTACTGCACTCCAGTATTGTTGTGGAGTCACAGAACTGCTGTTTGGTGTGTAAACGTTGGTCTCGGTATTCAGGATTACACCTGGAACCACCATGTTGTCACGAAGGCCATTTACAACTGTTTTGTCTGAAGTACCATTTCGTTGCATTTGTGCAAGGGTTGCTGAGAACATCTTACCGCCAAAACGACCGTCAATTAAGAAGGATAAATTAAATCCGCGGAATGCAAAAGTGTTGGTGATACCCAATAAAGCATTTGCTTGTTGGTTACCCAATCTGGTGTCTTGCTCGCCTCTTAGGGGCAAACCGTTTGCATCTAGCAATAGTTGACCATAGTACTCGCTTGATTTATCAGTTACTCTCCTAAAAGTGCTACCATAGATCTCACCATATTTTGCATTCTGTTTCGCATATACGTTAACGTCATCGAAACCACCTAGACGGTATAGATCGATACCTTCTCTGATGGATTTAACAGTGTTGTTGTTACGAGAGAAGTTAACACCCATGTTCCAGTTTAAACCTCTTTCGCTTTCAAGGATTCGTCCGTCAAGTGTTAACTCAAAACCGGTGTTCTGAATATCACCACTGTTGATTTTTCTTCTCTTGTAACCGCTCAATGGATCTAGTGGCAGGTCGATTAGCTGGTTAGTTGCATTAGATTTATAGATTGCGAAATCCAATCCAAAACGGCTCTTGAATAACCTAAGTTCCGCACCAGCTTCATAAGATTTAATCAGCTCATTCTGAACATTTGGATCAAAAATCGTTTCGTTTCTTGAAGCAGTTGTGTTTCCATTTGGATCTTTTCCGATGTTGTAGGTGTTGTATAGTTGGTATGGATTAAGGTCGTTACCTACGGAAGCCACAGATCCTCTAAGTTTAGCATAGCTGATCCATGCCGGCACTTCCTTACCCATCTTAGATAACATCTCCGTAACCACTAAGGATAGGTTCAACGATGGATAAAAGAATGAACGGTTGTCAGGACTTAAAGTCGAAGTCCAGTCATTACGGAATGTTCCATCCACGAATAGGTAGCCGTCCCAATTTACACCTACAGTTCCATAAACGGAGTTGATGCGTTTTTGATTGAATAATTGATCAACTATAGGGTTATTGATACCATTGTTTAAAGAAAACAAGTTCGGAACGTTAAGTTCTCCGGAGTTGCTGCTCAAGCCACTGTTTTGTTGTGACATTAAGTTACCTCCCACAGTGAAGTTACCACCAAGACGGTCGATTAGATTGTCTTTTTGTCCTGATAGTAAAAAGCTGAAGTTGGTTTCTGTAAAGGTTTGTTTACCCAAGCTGTACATACCGTTTGGTGTACCACGGCTTCCTGCATACAATTTGCCTTCTGTGGTGGTGCTATATTTATCGGCACCAGCTTTGATTTCTGCATTTAACCAGTCATTGAATTTGTATTTCAATGATCCGTTCAATAAATAACGGTCGCGGATATCCTGATTCAAGTTATATTCTCTTGCCCAGTAAGGGTTAAGTGATGAGCTGGTATTATACCAAACCATTTGCTTAGTCAGGGGATCAACCGATGGATTTAACT
This sequence comes from Pedobacter sp. UBA2067, assembly GCA_002333205.1. Lineage (GTDB taxonomy): Bacteria > Bacteroidota > Bacteroidia > Sphingobacteriales > Sphingobacteriaceae > Pedobacter. The sequence goes on along the minus strand of DDAD01000077.1, from coordinate 12,278 downwards.
GACGAATGTCTAGTGATCTTGGAAACTGATACAAAGTCGCGAATACGTTGTTCAAGTTTGCTCCTGTTGCAGGTCTGTTCTGTGCATTCGAGTTGCTGTACTGAACTTTGGTGTCTACAGTCCATCTGTCGTCTTCACCAAATTTGCTGATTGCTCTTGCAAGTAAATTGGTACGTTGAAGTTTAGCACCTGGGATCATACTCCTGTCGTCAAGACGGTTGAAAGAGGTATATACTGAGGTAGACTTGTATTGCTGTTGCAATGAAATACTTTGGTTAGAGCTAAACCCTTGATCTGCATAGTTTCCAAGGTTGTCGTAAACGCCTAACTNNTGTTCTTCTTTACCAGCCCAGTTGGTCACAGTTTGACCTTCAACTTTTGGTCCCCAGCTTAAGCCAGATGTTTGATCAAAGGAGTTCTGCGTACCCTGGCCATAGTCATTCTGCATCTTAGGACGGGTAAAGATACTTTCCGTTCCAAACGTTGATGACACGCTGATGCCTAAACCTTTTTGGATACGACCGCTTTTGGTGGTGATTAAGATTACACCGTTACCAGCTCTGGAACCATATAATGCAGAAGCAGATGGACCTTTAAGAACAGAAACGCTTTCAATGTCTTCTGAGTTAATGTCAGAAAGTCCGTTACCATAATCTACTGATGGATTGTAATAATCATTGTTAGTGGAACCGGTAAAGTTGTTTACCGGTACACCATCCACAACTACGAGCGGCTGGTTGTCGCCAGTTAGTGAATTGTTACCCCTCAAGGTAATTTTAGATGATCCTGCAGGGCCATTGCTTGAACGTGTTACCTGTAAACCGGATACTTTTCCGGATAAGGTATTCACCACGTTTGGCTCACGTGCTTCTACAAGAGACTCACCTTTCACTTCCTGAACCGCATAACCAAGAGATTTTTTCTCTCTTTGGATACCCAAAGCCGTAACAACAACTTCATTCAGGTTGTTACTTTCGTCTGCAAGTACCACATTAATGGTGTTCGAGGTACCTACGGTAACCTCTTGAGTTTTGTAACCAATGTAGCGGAAGATTAAAACGCTGCCTTTTGCTGCGGCGATTCTAAACTTTCCTTCAGCATCGGAGCTCACACCTTGGGTGCTGCCTTTTACTAAGATGCTGACAGCGGGGATAGCTTCTCCCTTGGCGTCCTTTACCGTACCCGTAACGGTATTTTGTGCGTAAGCGGCTATCGTGAACAGAGTCAGCAATAACATACTTAAGCATCGGGCATAGATTTGTTTCATAGTCTAAGTACTAAGGATTAATAAAATTGTGTTTACTGTTTAATTGTGTTTTAAAATGTTCTTGGTTTTTTCTAGATCGTTTTAGTTGTTAATTGTGGTTTGTTAATGATTGAATTGGATTATATCGAATAGTTGTTTTATTTGAAGGCTACATTTTCCATCACCAGACTTGCTGCGGCGAGTAGTTCGGCATTCTCAGCAAGCTCTGATTGGACGAGGTGGGTCTGGTTGGCGATTCTTGGGATGCAGAATTCGTTCAGTGCTTGTTGTATAGGGGGTAGAAGGACTTTTCCGGCAACTGCAGCACGACCGCTTAATACAATACACTCCGGATTCATGATGTGAATCAGCGTTGCAAGGCCTTTGCCGATCATAAATGCAGCTTCAGACAGAATGGAAAGTGCTAATGGATCATGTTCCTTTGCGGCTTCCAAAAATACCTGCTCCATATTTTTACTTTTATCTTCTGCCAGTTTGCTCATGCTTGTAGCAGCGCCGGAGGCGATTGCTGCTGTCGCACGTTCGGTCATTACAGAAAGGGATGTTTCTACCTCCAGGCAGCCCCGTTTTCCGCAGGAGCAGAGGTCGTTTGACTTGGATAGGGGTATGTGGCTGAATTCACCCGCATAACCACCGCTACCCCGGTACAGCTGCCCATTTACGATCATGCCCAAGCCGGTTCCCCAGCCAATATTCGCGACCATTACATTCCGCTTTCCAACGGCTGCACCGTAACGCAGTTCTGCCAGTGCAATTAAACTGGAGTCGTTGTCCAGAAAAACCGGGAGTTCAAGTTTAGCAGATAGGTAGGCTGCCAGAGGACTGCCATCAGGAGTGGGCAGGTAAGAATGGCTGATGCCGAGCTCTGCATTTACAAAGCCGGGTATCCCAATACCTATTCCAAGAAGTTTCGATTTGGGTATGCCTGAAGCTTTAATCTTGTTTTTTATGAAACCAGACAGCTGTTCTGCCGCTTCGGGATTGTTCATCAATGGCAACTCCAAACTTGAGATTTCAGAACGGCTGGTATTGCTGAGGTCGCAGATCATCATTCGCGTGATAAACTGATCCATCGCTACCGAGACGATGAACCGCTCCTTCTCTGCATTCAGCAGAAATAAAGAAGCCCTTCGGCCACCGGTTGATGGGCCGAGCCCCTGTTCTACAATATAGCCCTCAGCAACAAGTTGCTGGACAGTCTTTGTCACCAGCGGCAAACTCTTATGGGTTAGCCTGCTAATCTCGGTTAACGATAAAGGGTGCTTGTAGTAGAGCTGTTTAATGATGTCATCTCTAAGCAGCTGACTCTTTTCTTCTATAGCGTTCATTCCCAGTTTCAAGACATCAAACTTAATAAGTATTTTAAGTAAATGTTAAATACTTTTTAAATTATTTTTAAAGTTCTTGAAACTTATATTTTTTTAAGTTATTTAGCTGGGTACAAGTCGTTTAAAAAAACAGCTTTTTTGCATGTTTATAGAACATGAAATTTGGATTAGGGCAAGAAGCCCAGAATTTAAAGAAGTTACTAAACGGTATTTGGCAAATTTTAGACAAGTTGAGCTGTTTGCCAATTGTTTTAGATCAAATTAGTGGGAGACAAACTTTAGTCCTACAACAGAACCAATTAGGGTTGTAATGAAGAAGATTCTCCAGAAGCTGGCAGGATCTTTAAACACCAGAATGCCAATGATGGCAGTACCTACTGCACCAATGCCCGTCCACACGGCGTAAGCTGTTCCTATTGGGAGGGTTTCAGTAGCTTTGATCAAAAGGGTCATGCTAATCGTTAGCGACACCAGAAAGCCGGCAAACCACCAATACATTTCGCTGCCACTGGTTTCTTTAACTTTACCAAGGCATGAAGCAAAAGCGACCTCGAACAATCCTGCAATAACCAATATAATCCAATTCATAGCTTATCAATTTGCAGCAAAGGTCTGCATTTGTGCCGAGGTTCAAAGGACCGAATTTTAATTCACTTGTAACATCTATGCTTATCACAGCCTGTGAAAGGCTCGACAAGCGACTAAATACAGACGAAAGGGTTATTTACAAATCAAGCTACTAACTTGGTTTTTTAATTCTGGCAGTACGGTTTCTGCAAACCAGGGATTCACTTTTAACCAATTTTGATTTCTCGGCGAGGGATGTGGGAGTGGAAAATACCCAGGTAAATATTCCAAATAGCTTTTCACAGTGTCTGTTAAATTGCCTTTGTACGTGCTGTTCAGGTAATGACGCTGTGCGTATTGTCCGATCAGCAGGGTAAGTGGCTGATGCTCGAGTGCCGCCAGTAGTCGGGAGTGCCATAATCTGGCACATGCGGGAAGGGGCGGCAGATCACCCGATTTACCTTTTCCAGGGTAGCAAAATCCCATGGGCATAATCGCAAACAGTTCTGGATTGTAAAACTCCTCCTTAGAAACGCCTAGCCAATCGCGAAGTTTATTGCCGCTGGGGTCATTCCATGGAATGCCGGTTTCATGTACCCGGCGTCCGGGAGCCTGTCCAATGATCAAGATTTTCGCGTTTTTATCAAATTGGAAAACCGGTCTTGGTTCGTGGGGAAGGATGCCCGAGCAAAAAGTACAGGCTAAAATTTCATCAACAAGTTCTGACATCTGTCACAAAGTTAAGATGCTGCGGGAAAATTAACCCGCAGCATCTGGTGTTATTACACTGCCGTTACTTCCTGATGATTACAACGGGCTCACTTCCTCAATACGGTATTGACGGATGCCATTGTCCATCTCCCAGGAAAGCTCGGTGCCCTCGGCATAACCGATAAGTGCAAGGCCGATCGGTGAAAGGATGGAAGTGGTTTGGTGCTTAGGCTTGGCCTTTTCCGGGGCTACAAAACTGTAGATATAAGTTTCACCAGTTTCAACATCTGCTAAACGCACCTTCCTGTTGATATCCACGACATTGTCGGGAAGATCTTTTCTAAGTACTTGCTTAGCATTTTTCAATTGTTCAATAAGGTTGGCTTCGTTGATGTTAGAAAGCTTTTTCCGTCTGATCTGGTCTTTTAGCAGGTCGAACATGCCCGTCGTAAGGATGATTGATGATGTTGTTTCTGATTTTATTGCTGTGGTATTCATGATATTCTTTTAAGGTTATTGTAGTTAATGATTTCTCTTCCGCACCATTGCTCCACACGTGTCCCATAGGTAATCAGTCTCCATCGACAAGCGCATAATGCTGCCTTGAAGAACAAGATGATTGTTCAGTAAAGGGTGCTTTGTAAGTGTAAGAAATGGATGTTAATCCCAGACCTGCGGTTTTTAGGCCCGGGCGGAAGTGTTGAAATCCTTAAAAGATGAGAAGATATACCGCTTGCTGAAAAGCAGATTGGTAAGCACTACACCTGATTTCTGAAGGATAAGCTTAGTCATAGCAAAGCCCTCGCAGGCTTTTTCGCTACTAACTGTCCGGTTGATATGTGAACTTGAATGTTTCAACGTCTCAAACATAACCAATATAAACCTCGTTGTCAAGTATTTCTGTGTCTTACGAGTCTTAATCCTGTCATGTTCAGGGCATCACGGACCATGAACGGAGGTTTCCATAAACCTATATTTATTTTCCCTGGTGTTTTTTCTTAAATTCACTAGGGGTACACTCATACTTGCCTTTAAAAACGGTTGAAAAATAATTAGGCGTAGAAAAACCAACCATATAGGTGATTTCAGAAATAGAATATGCTTCATTCATCAAAAGGTACCTGGCCTTTTTCAACCTTCTGCTTAAGATATATTCCGTAATCGTACAGTTCAACAGCGCTTTTACCTTACGGTATAGTTGTACCCTCGAAATCCCAATCTCCCTGCATATATCATCAACATTAAAGTTCTCGTTGGCCAGGTTTTGGGCCACTATTGCCGCGAGATCATTCACGAATTTCCGATCTATGGCATTGTAGGTTTGAGACTGCTTAGCTGTGCTTACGTCACTGGTGTAGTGTTCCTTCAGCAGCACCCGGTTTTTTAGTAGATTATTCACCTTGGCCAATAGCAGATCTGAGTCAAATGGTTTCACAATATAGGCGTCTGCCATGCTATCCAGTCCTTGTATTTGTTGTTCATTGCTACCCCGTGCTGTTAATAGGATAATCGGAATGTGACTGGTGCGTATGTCTGACTTCAGCTTTTGGGTTAGTTGTTTTCCCGTCATGCCAGGCATCACGACATCTGAGATGATCAGGTCAGGTACATGTTCGTAGGCTGCAGCTACGCCATCGGTGCCAGTATTCGCAGTGAAGATTGCGTACTGCTGACTAAATCTTTCCTGCAGGTAGTTCAGGAGGTCTAGATTGTCCTCTACGATCAGAATGGATTGCTCGTGTATCCTGGTCTCACTAGTCGAGGTAACCTCCAATGATGGTAAGTCTATTTCGGAGGTGTAGATACGTGCGGTCTCACTTAGGTCTGCCTTATTTAATTCTACATTGGATATCTCCTCCGGGCTAAAGTGGTCAGATCCACTTAACAGTGTCAGGGTGAAAGTTGTTCCATCCTGCTTGGTACTTTGAACTTCGATACTGCCATGATGTATTTGCATAATTTCCTTCGATAGGGACAAGCCTAAGCCTGATCCCTTGGTGGAATTGGTATCTACTTGGTAAAAATGATCAAATATATGTTCGCTCTCTTCTTTGGTCATACCGATTCCATTATCCTGAACCTGAACCTTAACGAGCTCGCCTTTATTTTCTATAGCTACCGAGATTGTTCCATTACGCGGCGTAAACTTAAAGGCATTAGACAGTAAGTTAAATATGACCTTGTCTAACATATTTGCATCAAACCACACCAATATTTCCTGCTCCGAGGCTGTAAACTTCAAGTTGATGTTTAACTGCTGTGCATTGAATTTAAAGCTTTCCAGAATATCCTTGATGAAGTCAACAATGTTATTCGGTGCTGCGTGTATTTTCACGTTTTCGTACTCGATCTTCCTATAGGTTATCAGNNTAGACGATATACATTTTTATGGATATGGTTTAGGTTCGTACCGCCTATGAGCCGTATCTTCTCATTATTTAACAGGTCTTGCAGTGGTGAAAGGATAAGTGTTAATGGCGTTCTAAATTCATGCGAAATGTTGGTGAAGAAGTTAAGTTTAGCTTCCGTGGCAAGTTCCGCTTTCGCAGACATTTCAATCAGCTGATTTCGCTGATTTAGAATTTCAACATTCTTCAGGTTCAGTCTTTTATTTATCTTTCTATTCTCTAGCAGAGAATAGAAAGCCAAGCCGCCAAATACAACCGCAAGAACCAGTGCAATGACGGTGATGTTAAGCACCGTTTGCTGATTGCTGAATAGCACTTCCTGTTCTGCCAACAAGACCTGTTGGCGTTCAATGTCTTTATATTGACTCCTTACTTTTTCGCCTTGTAACTTCATTAACTCCACGTTGCTGGAGTCGATAACGATAGACTGAAGGATGTTTTCCTTGTTAAAAGGTTCCTTTTTCAGGATCTTAAAAGCAGTTGAAATGGCTTCTTTTCCTCCTGTTGGATAGAGTAAGCTTGCGTCAAGAACCTTGTCGGAAACTAATTGTAGTCCGCCACCCTCACCAGGTAGTGCATCAATACCAAATACCTTTACTGGCCGCGGAAGGTTAAGTTGTTTGATGACTTCCCTGGCCCCACTTGCCATAACATCATTGTGAGCGAAAATACCATCAATATCAGTAAAGGAGGTTTTAAGACTCTTGAGTTGTTGTTCCGCATTACGCTTTAGCCAGTCCCCATAGAGTTGATGTTTGATGTTGATCCCGGGAAACTGCTTCAGGCCTTCTGAAAATCCCCGTTGTCGCTCAATGGCGGGGGATGAGCCTGGTAGGCCCATGACTTCAATGATATTACCCCTACCATGCAGCGCGCCACCCACATATGCACCAGCGGTTTTTCCAATCTGGAAATTATCGGCACCTACGTACGCGGTATAGGCGTTTGAAGCGGTTTTACGATCTATGACGATAACCGGGATGCCCTTGTTGTAGGCCAGCTCGACCACGGGCGTGAGTGGCTGCGCTTCATTTGGGGAGATGATGAGTAGATCAATGTTTTGTTTCAACATCCACTGCACCTGTTCTACCTGCGTAGCACTACTACCGTCTGCATCAGTATAAATTAGTTTAGCTCCTGGATGAAGCGAAAGTTCCATCTCCATTTCTGCAGACATGGTCTTACGCCAGAGATCCGCACCAGTACATTGCGAAAAGCCAATGAGATATTCTGGACTCTTTTTTTTGGAACTACATCCCTGAAGAATGATGCCGATATAAATTAAGGTAAAAAGCTGAACTAGGATCGACGATAATCGTCTCCAGGCCTTTTTCTGGTTATTCATTAGAAGTCTTTTATTGAAAATATAGATGGAGCTTTTCTACAAACTCATTTAAAGATATGAAAAATTCAGTTCGCAGCTAGTTAACAGGCCGCAGTTCAGATTTGCTGGCTTGTAACCATGAAATAATATTGAAGATTACATGTAATAAAATTGTAAGTGTATCAGAGATTTATAAATGTATTAATGTTAGTTATCTGATTAATAGGTGGTTATGAATTATCTGCTTTTCGAATCTATTTGAAACAAATTCACAAGTCAATAGGCAAACTCCTGCATACTTTGCAGATGCTAACCAATATATATATACTTATGAAAAATCAATCCGTCCTGGCCTGGTCCATGGTCGTCGCCCTCGGAGGCTTTTTGTTTGGGTTTGATACTGCTGTAATTTCCGGTGCAGAAAAGTCCATTCAACAATACTGGAATCTCTCTGTATTCGAACATGGCTTCACGATATCCATTGCCTTAATTGGTACTGTAATTGGATCCTTAGTTGGCTCTCGTCCTTCGGATCATTTCGGACGCAAAAACACCTTATATTTTGTCGCTGTTGCATATTTACTTTCATCGCTCGGAACTGCACTTGCTAATGATTGGTCGGTTTTCCTGATCTTCCGGTTTTTAGGTGGCCTTGGGGTTGGCATTTCTTCCGTTACCGCACCGATATACATATCTGAAGTGTCACCAGCCGACCGCCGCGGTCGATTGGTCGGGTTGTTTCAGTTTAATGTTGTACTTGGAATCCTAATATCATACCTATCCAATTATTTAATTAGTCAGGGCGGCGAGTCATCATGGCGCTGGATGCTCGGTGTGCAGGCATTTCCCTCTGTTTTATTCTTAGTGTTGATCTACTTTATTCCTGAAAGTCCGAGATGGTTGATCCTGAAGCGAGGCAACGACAAGGCAGCTTTGGAAATACTGCGCATTATTAATCCACTTAACTGTGATGAGGAGTTGCAGGCAATTAAGAACTCTAAGGCCATTCCGACAGATAAGAATGGAATGAGCGAGGTTTTATTCTCGAAAAAATACAAGACGCCGGTAATACTAGCGATGTTGTTTGCTTTCTTCAACCAGGTATCGGGAATCAATGCCATCATCTATTACGCGCCGCGAATTTTCGAAATGGCCGGCCTGGGTGCACACTCCTCTTTATTATCAACAGTGGGTATTGGTGTGATCAACTTCTCTTTTACACTGCTCGCGATAAATGTAATTGACAAGGTTGGCAGGAAAGTTTTGATGCTCGTTGGATCTGTAGGTTTGATTGTTTCGCTTTCCCTGGTAAGCTATACCTTTTATCGTGGTGATCTTAGCGGTTTTTCCATACCGATCTACATGATGATATTCNNTTTTTGCTTTCTCTCAAGGCGCGGTTATCTGGGTTTTTATCTCTGAAATATTCCCGAATGAGGTGCGTGCAAAAGGCCAGACACTTGGGAGTTCTACCCACTGGGTGATGGCATCTTTAATCGCCTTTAGCTTTCCATACTTCGCCGAAAACCTTGGCGGAGGTACGACATTCCTGTTTTTCGCAAGTATGATGGTGCTACAGTTGATTTTTGTATGGCGATTGATGCCAGAGACAAAGGGGCGCTCACTCGAACAAATCGGAACAAACATAGTGATGCATTAAGCTGCATGCAGCAATAAAAATTAGATGTTGATGAAAACAAATCGATCACAAATAGCAGTAGTGTGTTTTGGTGAAATTCTTTGGGATAATCTGCCAGGTGGAAGAAGGCCTGGCGGTGCCCCGATGAATGTGGCTTACCATCTGCATAGACTGGGCTTGGAGAGCAAATTGGTCAGCAGTGTAGGGCATGATGGCGCTGGCCAGGAGCTAATTGATTTTCTGAAATCGATAGGCCTCGAAACTTCCTACGTTCAGGTCAATCGCGAACAAAAAACAAGTGAGGTGCAGGCCACTGTCAATCCCGACAATCACGAGGTGTCTTACGAAATATTAGCGCCGGTTGCATGGGACTTTATAGGTCTGGATGAAGCATTGACATCCGTTGTGGAAGATGCTCAGGCATTTGTATACGGCACCTTAAGTGCGCGGAATGCTGTTTCAAGATCTACCCTAAACTTGTTATTGGAAAAGTCCCCTTACCGGATCTTCGATGTTAACCTGCGGGCTCCGCATTATACAAAAGATACCATTGAGCAGTTACTGCACCCGGCACACCTTGCGAAGCTAAATAAAAGTGAGTTGACCTTAATCGCGGGATGGTATAATCCCAATTGCCGTGGAGAAGCGGAATGTGTCGAAGTTCTGCTGAACAAGTTTCAGCTTGAAGAAATGTTAATCACAAAAGGTGGTGATGGCGCATCTTACTATAGTCATACACTGCGATATGATTATCCAGCCTACAATATTGATGTAAATGATACCATTGGAAGTGGCGATTCCTTTTTAGCTGCCTTTCTTGCGATGAAGCTTAGAAACGAACCTTTAGAATTGATGATGGACTACTCAGCCGCTATGGGCGCTTTTATCACCTCCCAGGCAGGGGCATGCCCGCCTTATTCCAAGTCGGATTTTGAGCGCTTCATCTGGAAAAAAAAGCTCGGCATCAGCTAAGCTTAATGAACTAAAGAAAACCAAATATTAAACCTTAATTAAAATTGTATGAAAAGAATCTTCCTTTTCTTTATCCTGTTGCTAAGTGCAGCAGGATGGAGCTTCGGGCAAGTCAGGCCGCTGAGCGGCACTGTGACGGACAAGGCGTCAACCGCGCTCGAAGGCGTAACGGTGAACGTTGTTGGTACGAAGACCACAACGATGACGGATCAGAATGGCCAGTTCCGAATTGAAGCCGCAGCAGGTCAATCGCTCAAGTTTTTCTATGTGGGTGCCGAGCCTGTCACTTTCCCAATTGATGCCAGCACGCGTAACGTGAATGTACAAATGGATATATCATCCAATAAATTGGAAGAGGTAGTGGTAACCGGCTATCAAACGGAGCGCAAAAAAGACATCACCGGCGCGGTGAATGTAGTGGACGTTGCAGACATCAAAGATATTCCTACCGGTAATCCAACCAAAGCTTTACAGGGTCGTGTGCCCGGGGTATTGATCACCACCGATGGGTCGCCCACCGGAGGTGCGACCGTACGTATCCGCGGTATTGGTACCCTTGGGAACAATGATCCCTTATATGTCATTGATGGTGTGCCTACTAAAAGCGGCTTAGAACAACTTAATCAAAATGATATTGAGTCCATTCAGGTGCTTAAAGATGCTTCGTCTGCTACCATCTACGGCTCCAGGGCCGCAAATGGTGTGGTCATCGTCACAACTAAAAAAGCAAAAAATGGGTTCTCGAAAGTAGATGTAAATGCCAGTACATCTATCCAGAATTATGCTACAAAGTTAAAGACACTAAATGCGGAAGAACGCGGACGGGCTTATTGGCTTGCTGCGGTCAATGACGGTGCCAATCCCAATAACAACCAGATTTATCAATACGATTGGAACAATGATTTTACCAATCCGGTGCTTAACAGGGTGCTGCTCCCGGAATTTATTGACGCCGCAGGAACTATGCCCCCAGCAGATACTTATTGGTATGATGAGATTTCTCAGCGATCCATTATCCAATCTTATGATTTGTCACTTTCAAATGGCGGTGAAAAAGGTAATTCACTATTCTCATTAGGTTACTATGATAACAAAGGAATCGTTAAAGAGTCTCATAGTCAAAAGTACACAGCCAGGTTTAATTCCGATTATAAGATGCTTAATAACAAGCTTACAATCGGGGAGAACTTTTCGGCGAGTTATATCAAGAATGCGCTCATCCCTGCAAGTGATATCTTATTCGCTTCTCTTGTGCAGCAACCTATTGTTCCGGTTCATACCATCGACGGCGGTTGGGGTGGCCCCGCTGCAGGTATGACAGATAGACAAAATCCAGTTCGTTTAATTGACGACAACCGGGATAATAAATCTTATTTCTTTCGCCTTTTTGGAAATGCTTTTGCAAACTATGAAGTGCTACCAGGTTTAACCTTTAGAACAAGTTTCGGTATTGACTACAATGGAACCTACCAAAGAACACTTAAGAAGTCTTACACTTCCGGATTTCTTGCTGATCCCGCAAATCAGGTTTTCAATGGTCAGGTGTACCAGGGGAATATCATCTGGCAAAATACTTTGAATTATAAACTTGAAAAGGGGAAGCACAGTGTGGAGTTTCTTGCCGGCCATGAATACATTAGAAACATCAATCAGGAGTTTTCGGCAAGCAGACAAGGTTTGGCTTTGGAGAACATCAACTATGCTTACCTGAATGCAGGGTCAACCAACACCTTAAATGGCGGATCTGGAGCTGCTTACGCGTTGCTTTCCTATTTTGGCAAGGTCAACTATGTATTGGCTGATAAATATATCGCATCGGTAACGCTCAGAAGGGATGGCTCATCCAGATTTGGAGCAGAAAACCGCTATGGAACGTTTCCAGCTTTTTCACTTGGCTGGAGATTGAGTGAAGAAGCATTTATTAAAGAAATAGACTTCATTTCCGATCTGAAGTTAAGATATGGATGGGGTAGATCGGGTAACCAGGATATTCCGGATAATGCCAGCCTCTCGCTTTATTCTACCATTTACAGTGAAGATCCTACCTGGGACTTTGATCGCG
>DDAD01000078.1:1127-14553 GCA_002333205.1 Pedobacter sp. UBA2067 | reverse complement strand
GCATTGATGTTAAAATCTCTCAGTTCATTGAAACTTCCCCATCTGGTTTCCTTTGCAGGAACAGGGTTGTTTTTAACCCAGGTACCACTGGCATATTGGTAAAAGTCGTCACCTGGTTTTACACTAAGATCCATGTTTGCAGGATCAATGAATTTTTTAGGGGCTTGCGCGCTGGCAGAATAGCTCGCAGCAATAATACCCAAAGCAGCAAAATACCTTTTGAGGTGTTGTATTTTCATATGTTTAATAAAAAATGATGTGTGATCGAGCCATCAAGTGGCAATCAGGTCACAAAGTAGTAAATTGGAATTAACATCAGAATGTTCCAATGAAAATATTACTTGTTGAACCAGTCGTAGATCTTGGTTAAACCGATCCGCCGAAGCAAAGATTCTGAAGAAAGAAATAATTTAAACGATTTCATCTCTGGTGGTTTGATATGATATTAACATATTTTAACACTTTTTATTGTGTGAAACCGGAATCTATTCTGCATGGAGACAACTCAACTACCGGCTTCCCAACAACTGCTCAGCGCTTAAAAGAAATGGTTGCTGAAACTGATAATCGCTTTTTTCTTGTTATTTTTGCATTTCAAAAGCATTTTTCAACACTATAATGAGCATATCCACGAAATACGACCCGAAATCGACCGAAGATAAATGGTACAGCTACTGGCTTTCTAAAAAGTTCTTTCACTCCGAACCAGACGAGCGTGAACCTTATACCATTGTAATCCCACCGCCGAATGTGACAGGTGTATTACACATGGGCCATATGCTGAACAACACCATTCAGGATGTATTGATCCGCAAAGCTCGTATGCAGGGCAAAAACGCCTGCTGGGTACCTGGTACCGACCATGCTTCTATCGCAACAGAAGCCAAGGTAGTTGCTATGCTTAAAGAACGCGGCATCAATAAGAAAGACATCACCAGAGAAGAGTTCCTGAAGTATGCATGGGAATGGAAAGAAAAGTATGGTGGCATTATTCTGGATCAGCTGAAAAAGCTTGGCGCAAGCTGCGATTGGGACCGTACCCGATTTACCATGGAGGAGGACTTATCTGAGGCAGTTATTGACACCTTCATCCACCTATATAAAAAAGGACGTATTTACCGCGGTATACGCATGGTAAACTGGGATCCTGCAGGGAAGACTGCTGTTTCCGACGAAGAAGTGATCCGTAAGGAGGTAAACCAGAAATTATACTACATCAAGTATTCCATTGCCGGAGCAGGTGGTGCAACTGACGAGTCGCTGATCGTGGCGACCACCCGTCCGGAAACCATTATGGCTGATGCTGCAATATGTATTAACCCCAATGATGAAAGGTATACCCACCTGAAAGGTAAAAAGGTGTTTATTCCGCTGATCAATCGCGAGATTCCAATTGTTGAAGATGAATATGTAACCATGGACTTCGGTACAGGTTGCTTGAAAGTTACGCCTGCGCATGATTTAAATGACTATGAGCTGGGTGTAAAACACAAACTTCCGGTAATTGATATTCTGAATGATGATGGAACCCTAAATGAACTTGCGGTAGTGCTTGTGGGGGAGGACCGTTTTGTAGCAAGGAAAAAGATTGCTGTGCTGTTGGAAGAAGCTGGTCATCTGGACCACGTGGAAGACTACAAATCACAGATTGGTTTTTCTGAGCGAACCGATGCTGCTATTGAGCCGAAGTTGTCGCTGCAATGGTTTTGCAAGATGGACGAAATGGCGAAGCCTGCACTAGAGGATGTACTGAACGGAGACGTTAAGCTGATCCCTGAAAAGTTCGTGAACACCTACCGTCACTGGATGGAGAACGTTAAAGACTGGTGTATCAGTCGCCAGTTATGGTGGGGCCAGCGTATCCCTGCCTGGTATGATAATCAGGGTAACTGGGTTGTAGCAAAAACAGAAGAAGAGGCTTTAGAAGAATTTCTAAAGCTTAAAGATATTGATGGTGTATTTACGGAAGCGGAAAAAGCCGGATTTAAACATCAGCTTAAACCGTTCGTACGTCAGGATGATGACGTAGTGGACACCTGGTTCTCCAGTTGGTTGTGGCCAATGTCTGTTTTCAATGGCTTCAAAGATCCGGATAACAAAGACATCAATTATTACTACCCAACGAATGACCTGGTAACTGCCCCTGAGATCCTTTTCTTCTGGGTAGCAAGGATGATTATGGCAGGACATGAGTTTATGGGTAAAAAGCCATTTACCAATGTGTACCTGNNTAAATTAGGGCGTAAGATGTCAAAGTCATTGGGTAACTCTCCGGATCCTATCGGTCTGATCGAAAAGTATGGTGCCGATGGCGTACGTGTAGGTATGCTCTTATGTTCACCGGCCGGAAACGACCTGATGTTCGATGAGAGCTACTGCGAACAAGGACGGAACTTCGCCAACAAGATCTGGAACGCATTCAGACTAGTAAAAGGCTGGGAGGTAGATGAAAGCCTGGAGAATCCAAATGCTCAGGCCATCAACTGGTTCGAAAACAGGTTTAACCAAGCATTGGTTGAGATTGAAGATAACTTCAAACAATACCGTCTGTCGGAAGCCGTGATGAGTACCTATAAATTGGTTTGGGATGATTTCTGTGCCTGGTACCTGGAAATGGTTAAACCTGCTTACCAACATCCGATTGATGCAGAGACGATGAAGGTGACTTTAGCCTATTTCGAAAAGATCCTTTCTTTATTACATCCATTCATGCCGTTCATCACAGAAGAGATCTACCATGATGAGATCTTTGGTGAAAAAGAAGAAATGGATTGTATCATCGTTGCTTCTTATCCGGTTGCAGGAACAATCGACACAGGGTTATTGAAAGATGTCGAAACGATCAAAGAACTTGTTGCAGGCATCCGCAACGTAAGAAATACGAAACAACTGTCACCGAAAGAAGCGCTGCCCTTGAATATTAAGGTTAACTCCGCTGTGGACTACCAACAATGGATTAACATTGTGTTTAAGCTGGCGAACATCAGTGCAGTTGAATTCGTGAATGATAAGGTAGCTGGTGCGGTGAACTTTATGGTTGGCAGTGACGAGTTTTATATTCCATTGGAAGAAAACATCGATGTAGAAGCGGAGAAAGAACGTTTGAACGGAGAACTGAACTACCTGGAAGGATTTTTGAAGTCGGTAAATGCGAAATTGAACAATGAAAGGTTTGTTCAAAACGCTAAACCCGAGATCATTCAGAATGAGCGGAACAAACAGGCAGATGCCGAATCCAAGATCGCGATCATTCGCGAGAGCCTGAGCAGCCTGGGCTAGGCCCCCATAATTTAAATTTATATAAAAGCTGGTGTCGTCTAAAAACGGCATCAGCTTTTTTAGTTTAAAGACTTTTAAAACGAATAGTACTTTGCAAATCTGGAGCTGAATTTTAAGCACACCTGATCCACACCTTACGCACACCTCGCCCACACCTCACCCACGCATAACGTGTGTAAGGTGTTTTTAAGCTCTTGTTCAGGTGTACAAAAAGTCAGGCAAAGTTACAGCATCAATGCTGTGCAGTGTTATCGCTTATAGATCTTTGAAAAGGGGAAGTGCTTCACAGAATCTGAAGCTGGACTGCTCGTGATCAATCCGAGCGTAGCAATGCCGCAGGCCATTGGTCACAACCAACCAGGCCGCTTTGTGAACGGAATTATACCTTGCCGNNAAAGACCGCCTGGGTAATTTTAACCTCCGGTGCTTTGCATTCAACGATCATGATCCGTTCACCGGAATGGTTGAATACGACAATGTCGGTTCGTTTCTGGAGTTGATTCAAGCTAAGGCCACCTTCTACCTGGATCAATGCTTTTGGAAATTTCCTGTCGTTTATCAGGTATTGTATGAAATGCTGGCGTACCCATTCCTCAGGGGTTAATACCAGGTGTTTCTTTCTGATGTCGTCGAAAATATAAAATTGAGAATCCTTTAATGTAATCTTAAATGGATGTTCAGGCAGGTTAAGTTCGGTAGGCGTAAACTTCATTTCTGCAAAAATAACCTTAATAATTAGGAATTAGCAACTACATTTGGGCATAATATGACTGCTTCAGAAATCATACGGGATATCAAAGCCCGGAAGTTCAAACCCGTTTATTTACTGCATGGCGAAGAGCCTTACTACATTGATCAGGTCATCGATTACATCGAAGCGCATGTCCTGAATGATATGGAAAAAGGATNNTAACCAGACGGTACTCTATGGGAAAGACACCGATATGGCGACGATCCTGAATGCAGCCAAACGTTATCCGATGATGTCTGAATACCAGGTGATCATTGTAAAAGAAGCGCAGGATCTGAAGTGGAGCAAGGAAACCGAGGGTAGCAGCAAGGCCGCGGAGTTTGTGCAGAACTACTTCGAAAAACCGCTTAGCAGCACGATACTGGTGCTCGGTTACAAGTATGCAAATTTTGACAAGCGGAAGAAGATCTTTAAAGCCATCAGCAAGAATGGTGTGGTATTTCAGTCCGACCCCGTTCGGGACTATAAACTAGCGGAGTGGATCGAAAACCTGGTTAAGGAAAGGGGCGCGAAAATAGCCCCGCAGGCAGCCGCATTGATGGCTGAATACCTGGGAGCAGATCTATCTAAGATTGCAAATGAATTAGATAAGTTACTGCTGAACATCAGCAACAATACCACCATTGATGCCGATCTCGTACAAAGAAACATCGGGATCAGCAAAGAGTACAACGTTTTTGAATTGCAGAAAGCACTGGCTTTCCGAAACGTATTTAAGTGTAATCAGATCATAAACTATTTCGCCGACAACCCGAAGAGCAATCCAATGGTACTGGTACTCGCCAATTTGAATGCTTATTTTTCAAAGATCCTGAAGTATCATTATCTCAGCAATAAACATGATGCAGCGAAAGAGCTTGGTGTAAACCCATTCTTTGTAAAAGATTACGAAACTGCAGCTAAGAACTACAGCGTTAATAAAACATTCGACATCATCAGCCTGCTACGCGAATACGATCTCAAGAGTAAAGGGGTAGATAGCAGCGGCAACACCACTGAAGGTGCATTATTGAAAGAACTACTTTTCAAGATGCTGCATTAGTGTAACTGTAAAGTTATGATAGCCACAATTCTTCATGGTGCCCAATCCGTTATATTTACGGGTTAAGAATCCACTATTTAAATGAAGAAAACATTACTACTCTCCATTATCGCGGCGGCAGGGGTCTCCATCGCGCAAGCACAAACGCGACCTGCCACAACCAAACCAGCGGCGGCTGATACAAGCAAACGCACGTCGAGCATGATGACGGTAGCAGGTAAGGCAGAACCTAAACCTTATGCAGCCGTAATAACCAAGAAAGCAACTACCCGTAAGGGCATGATTACCACCCACCGCCTGGAAGATAAATTCTTCTTCGAAATTGCAGACTCTATTCTGGGCCGGGACATTCTGGTGGTAAACCGGATATCTAAAGCTGGTGCAGAAGTGCGCGCAGCATCAGGCTATGCAGGTGATCAGATTGGAAGCAACGTGATCCGCTTCGAAAAAGGACCAAACAACAGGATCTTCATGCGTAAAATCTCTTATCGCACCTACGGTCCGGACAGCACTACTGCCATGTACCAGAGTTTAAGAAATTCCAATATTCAGGCAATTGCTGCAGCTTTCAATATTGCAGCCTTTTCACCAGATAAAAAAGGAAGCGTTATTGATATGACCTCGTTCATCAATTCAGATAATGAGATATTCAACTTCAGTTCGGCTTCGGCAAAAACACGGTTCAGGTTGGGTAGCATGCAATCTGACAGAAGCTATATCAGTGGTATCCGCAGTTTCCCAATGAATGTAGAGATCAGAACGGTTAAAACGTATTCACTGACAGCAGCAAGTTCACCTTTCGGAGGTTCCTCGACCTCAAGCATGGGTGGTGGTGCTTCAGGCTCTTCAACTTTAGAGCTTAACACCTCCATGGTGATCTTACCTAAGGTGCCAATGAAGGCACGTTACTTTGATCCGCGTGTAGGCTTCTTTACGGTGGGTTATACGGACTTTGACTTGAATCCGCAGGGCGTGAAAGAAATTCAATTGATCAAACGCTGGAGACTAGAGCCTAAGCCAGCAGATATGGCGAAATATAAACGCCGAGAACTGGTAGAACCTGTAAAACCAATTGTGTTTTATATTGATCCGGCTACACCGAAGAAATGGGTTCCATACCTGATTGCGGGTGTAAACGACTGGAAAGTTGCTTTTGAAAAAGCAGGATTTAAAAATGCCATTATCGCGAAAGAAGCACCAACCGAAAAACAGGATTCTACCTGGAGTTTGGACAATGCCATGTATTCGGCGATCGTATATAAGCCCTCTGAAATTTCAAATGCCAGTGGACCAAGTATTGCTGATCCACGTAGTGGTGAGATCATCGANNTATCAACTGGTATCACAATGTGATGAAGCTGGTTCGCGACTGGTATATGATCCAACCGGCAGCAGTTGACCCACGTGCACGTAAAATGCAGTTTAGTGATGAATTGATGGGTGATTTGATTCGCTTTGTATCTTCACACGAGGTAGGACACACTTTAGGACTTCGTCATAATTACGGTTCAAGTTCAACGGTTCCGGTAGAGAAGCTACGTGACAAGGCGTTCCTGGAAAAGAACGGCCATACGCCTTCAATTATGGATTATGCCCGCTTTAACTACGTGGCACAGCCGGAGGATAAAATTACAAAGAACGGCTTGTACCCGAGAATCGGCGACTATGACCTATGGGCTATTGAATGGGGTTACCGCTTGATGCCTGAGGCTAAAACACCATTGGCTGAAGTACCTGCTTTGAATAAAATGACCATTGAAAAGTTGAAAAACAAACGTCTGTGGTTTGGCACCGAAACCAATCCGGATGATCCACGTTCGCAGAGTGAAGATTTGGGAGACAATGCAATGGTTGCAAGCACTTACGGCATCAAAAACCTGAAGGTAATCGTAAAAAACTTACCGGAATGGACCAAGACCGCTAATGAGGACTATACAGACCTTCAGGGCATTTATACACAACTTACCTCCCAGTTCAATAGATATATGGGGCATGTAAGTAAAAATATAGGTGGGATTTTGGAAACGCCTAAGACCGTTGAACAGTCGGGTACCGTATATGAGCGTAATCCGGCAAACCGGCAAAAGGATGCCATGAAGTTCCTGTCGGAACAGTTGTTTACCACACCAACCTGGATGATTGATCANNAAGCTAATTTCTGCTGAGGCTGCTGATGGAAAATCTGCTTATAAGATTACAGACTTCTTCGAAGACATGGATAACGCTGTTTTCACAGAGCTGAAGTCGAATAAGGAAATTGATCTTTATCGTCGTAATCTGCAGAAAGCGTATGTTGACAAGATGATCGGGCTGATTAAGCCGGCGGATAAAACACCAACATCTTTGATGATGACGATTCAAAGAACTAGTTCAGGTTCGGGTAATTCACTTTCTGCTATGCAAAGCGATGTTGCATCTGTTGTTAAAGGCGAATTAAGAGCCTTGAATACTAGCATCAAGGCAGCCTCTAATCAAGCTTCTGGTGTAAGTAAATACCATTTGGAAGATCTTTCTGATCGGATTGAGCAAGCGCTGAATCCAAAAGGATAATAATTACAGGTTAATTAAGGAAGGCATTCTCTTTTGAGGATGCCTTTTCTGTTTGGGAAGGGTTTGATTTTTAGTCTGTTCGTCGAAGAATAATGGCCTTTGGTCTATATGTTACGATTGCTGGTATATTACCCTCTTTTTGGCTGCAACGTTTCTGCTGCGAAGGCGTCTTAATATCAAAAAACAAGGACAAAAATTTAAGTCATAAAGCCATGAAAAATCTAACCAAAACCGTATTCGCAGCAGTAATCGCAGCAGTATTAGTAACCTCTTCAGTAGTAACCGGATTTGCAGCTGATCCAGCAACAAAAGTAAAATTGAGTTCAGTGACCAATCTTAACAGGATCTGGGTAAGTGGAAACGTGAAGATCGTTTTAACGCAGGGTGAGGCACAAGAAATTGTAGCCGTTGACAACTACGACTCTTCGAAAACATCGGTGGTAAGCAATGGAAAAACACTTTATATCAACTCTATGGAGTCGGCACCAGTAATTTTAAACATTACCCTGAAAGATCTGGAAAGGCTAGAGGCATTTGGAAATGCTGAGATCGTAACTGCCAACAACTTTGATGTTAAAAATCTCCAGTTATTTTTAAGCCACAGCGCCAACGCAAAAATCAAAACTACCGCAGAAAGCCTATATACGGTAGTTAAGGATGATGCTGGACTGAAGTTAAAAGGAAGTGCAGATCAAAGCACAATGGTAAGCAATAGCACTAAAAATTTGAAGTTAGGCGACTTTGAAAGTTTAAGATCAGAATTGTATGCTTCGGAAGCAATCATGACTGCACATCAAACCGCAATGAATTCCATAAAATAGCACATTAGAGCTCGTTTTTATAAACACAAACAGCTGCCTTTAGGCGGCTGTTTGTGTTTAGACAGTTTCATGTTAACTATTTTACCAAGTAGCTGATGAAAGCTACTTTCCTGCTATCAGGGCTCCAGGAAGAAACGTTTATGGTACCCTGTCCGCCAAAG
Source organism: Pedobacter sp. UBA2067 (assembly GCA_002333205.1). Taxonomy (GTDB): domain Bacteria; phylum Bacteroidota; class Bacteroidia; order Sphingobacteriales; family Sphingobacteriaceae; genus Pedobacter. The sequence continues at coordinate 5,949 of DDAD01000078.1, read as the reverse complement.
AACACTGGTGTTAGGTCTCTGACGGTTTTATCTGCCAAATTCAACAGCCGCAACTTCACATCTTTTCCAAACAGGTGTTCTTGCTTTTGATCTGATGTATAAGCAAGATATACCACAGATTTGTTGTCGGGCGCAGGATGGGGAAACCAGTTCGAGTTTTTGTCAAAGGTTAACTGTTCCGGATTTGTTCCGTCGGCGTGCATACGCCAGATCTGCATATGACCGCTGCGGTAGGAATTGAAGTAAATGTACTTTCCATCGGGTGAATATTCCGGTCCATCTTCAAGCCCTTCGGTGCTGGTCAGCCGCTTTTCTGTTCCTCCCTCCACAGGGATGGTATAGATGTCGAAATTGCCATTGCGTTCCCCGCAGTATGCCAGCGTTTTACCGTCCGGACTCCAACCGTGCCAGTAGGAAGGTACCTCTGGGGTAACCCTTCTGGGTTCCCCACCTTCAATAGGTACGATAAAGATGGCCGACTTGTACGACTTTTTGGAAGTATCTGCTCTGGCATTATGACTTATTGCAAGCCATTTTTTATCTGGCGAAATCCCGTGGTCATTGTTGTTCTCTGTTGCAGTGCCTGTGTTAATGACGCTGAGTGCCTTGGTTTTTAGATCAAGCTTATGGAGCTTCCCCATGCCATTTACGATCAGATAGCCGTCCGGATGCCAGTTCGGTGCTTCAAAGTGTTGATTGGTGCTTAAAACGGTGTCGACCATCCCGGTTGCTACGTCCAAAGTACTGATGAACGTCGTAATGTCTCTCTTGCTTTGTGCAAATGCCGAGCTGAAGAGGCATAGAAGTAGGAGGATGCAGCTGAAATACTTTATTATAGCTGAGGGATGCTGCAAAGCTGAAATTGAATCCATAAGATTAACGGTTTTAAGATGCGTTTGACTTGGCTACAATGAATCCTGTTAAGCAATTAATTTAGAAATTTTTTTCCACATGAGTGAGGGTAGGGTACTTCAAGTGTGTTATTTATTATGCTAAATTTTTATCTTTCGAAAAATTAACGCTACAATGAAGAATTCTTTTTAGCTGATGCTGATCAGCTTCCTGCTGTTATCGGTACCAGCTGTACTAGGTCAAACGACTTACTATTTGAAAAACAATGGCGACTACGCGATCAGTAAGGAAACTGCAAACTTTATCCGGATCGTAGAACCCCGAGCAGGAGATTTGGGCTTACATCCAACAAACGAGTTTTACTTAAGTGGAGCGAAGCGGAGCACTGGGCAGTCATTTCGCAAAGATCCACCATTGTACCATGGGACATTTATTTCCTACTTTGAGGATGGTACTACAAAACAGCTCATCCAATACGACAGAGGACAGATGGTCGACACTGCAGTGCTCTATTATCCAAATGGAAAAGTATACCAGCTTTTGAGGCATCCAAAGTTTGGCGACAGTAGTCAAACTTATATTGAAACGCTGAATGATTCTTCTGGTACAGCTTTAGTGCAATCAGGAAACGGACGTGCGATGATTTATGATGCGGACTTTAGATACATCACGGCTCAGGGCAACATCAAGGATGGTAGATACGAGGGCGAATGGACGGGGGAGCTTAGGGATGCAGACTTGCTTAGGTATACGGAGCATTACCAACAAGGGAAATTATTGTCTGGAGAGCGTACCGATGAACAGGGGAACAAATACCAGTATACCGAATCAGAAGTTAAACCGACATTCTCAGGGGGTATGCGGAACTTCTATATTTATGTTGTACGCAACATCAGGTATCCACGTCAACTCGCCCTGACGCGGACTCAGGGTATTGCACAAATCAGCTTTGTAGTTCGTCGAACCGGAGAAATAGCAGATGCACATGCCATCAATGATGTACATCCTGCATTAGCTGCCGAAGCAATCCGTGTTCTTAAGGGTGCAAAAGGCTGGATACCCGGACAGCGTAAAGGAAGACCAGTTGATATGACTTTGGTAATGCCCTTCACTTTTAACAGGAATTTCTAGCGGGATATTTCCAAACACGCTTTAAAGATTGACATTGTGTTTAGAGGGGGTTGCCGAAAATTCCTTTAATTTGCGCTATGAACTACTTTTTAGTGAAATCTGAACCTTTTAAATACAGTTGGGAAAAGTTTATTGAAGATGGACGTACCTTTTGGGACGGTGTAAGGAACTACCAGGCACGTAACAATATGAAAGACATGAAAGAAGGCGATCTTGTCTTGTTTTATCACAGTAATGAAGGAAAATGTGTTGTTGGTATTGCCAAGGTTGTTCGTGAGTTTTATCAGGATCCAACTACTGAAGATCCAAATTGGGTAGTTGTAGACCTGGCACCTGTAGAAGCATTAAAGAATCCCGTTAGCTTGGCGCAAATCAAAGCAGAAGAAAGTCTTGCAGATATCGCCTTAATCAAACAAGGAAGATTATCTGTGATGAAATTGAAGAACACAGAGTTTGACAAAATTCTGGAAATGGCACAATAATGTTTACGATATTCTGACAATTTTAAAACATTTATTTGTATAGTCGGTTTAATTCCTATCTTAGGGTACATTCTAACATATGAGAAAACGACTTTATCAAATATCCACTGCCATATTGTGCTTCGTCGCAACCAGCGTTTCTGCACAGGTAAAACCATATTTAGCCGTTGTTCGAACATCAGGTGAAACTATTAAAGGTATTCTCTATCAGGTTTCCACAGATAGCATCTTCATTAAAACCGACAATTCTAAGGTATCCCTTTGCCCTACAATGGTAAAGACGATCAAAATCAAGGAGATTACAAAAAGCTCGAAATACCAGAATTATTTAGGTCATGATTCTTACCAGGCACGTTACCTGAAGGTTTCAAAGAAGATGAAGCCCGTTAGAAAGTGGGGGGAGGAAGATCCAACAATTGAAGAGGAGTTAAGCGGAAGAATCATTACAGGATTTTACAATGCGGCGTTAAATGGCATTGCATCTTCATTCCGTATCATGAATGGAAACTCCAAGTACTTGAATATTAACTACGACAAGTTGAGTTATAACCGGGAATTGAATAGCCTCAGTGCATATTCAATTGAAAAACAGCTTAGCAACCAGGCTGTGAATAATTCTTCTTCACAGTCACTGGCGAAAGGTAATTAATGTAAGTTACTCTCTAAAGAATAAGGCTCTTAGTTCAGGCGCATCGTTTGGATCCATTTTGCCTGCCAAAATTAGCCTTAACTGACGGCGTCTTAATGCACCATCAAACAATTCAATTTCCTGTGCAGTTTCGGGCACGAGTTCCGGAACTGGGATAGTACGTCCTCCCTGGTCAATGGCAACGAAGGTATAATAAGCTTCGTTTGATTTCACCCTTCCGCCTGTAGGTATATTCTCCGCCCAGACATCAAGCCGGACCTCTACAGAGGTGTGAAAAGCGCGTGTAACTTTCGCTTCAATGGTAATTACATCACCAAGTTTTATAGGCTGTTTAAAAGATACATTGTCCACAGATGCTGTAACGACAATTCGGTTGCAATGCTTTTGTGCGGAGATCGCAGCAGCAATATCCATCCAGTGTAACAGCCTTCCACCCATTAAGTTATTTAATGTATTGGTGTCGTTTGGTAAAACCAATTCATTCATAATGGTGAACGAATGACTTGGGTTTTTAGATTTTAAACTCATATTGCCGCAAAAGTAAACAAATTGTAGTACATCATGTTATTGTTTTTGCTTCGACTAAGGGGAGTTTAAATAAGAATGATCAATCAGACATTAGTGCAATATTTTCATTGGTATTACAATGAAGAAGAAAAGTTATGGAATAAAGCAAAAAAGGAAGCTGGACACCTGGAGGATCTGGGGATTACCATGGTTTGGTTTCCCCCGGCTTATAAATCTACAGAAGGTGCTAACTCTGTTGGGTATGATTGTTATGACTTGTACGATCTGGGAGAGTTCGACCAGAAGGGCAGCGTGGAAACGAAGTACGGATCCCGGGATGAGTATATCGAAGCGATAAAGACCCTTCAGGAAAAACACATTACCGTGATGGCGGATGTGGTGCTAAACCACAAAGCTGGCGCCGACGAACTCGAGAAGATTCCCGTACGACGGGTTAATCCTCATAATCGTGACGAGTTTGTATCTGATGTATTCGAGATTGAAGCCTGGACGAAATTCACTTTTCCTGGCAGGGCTGGTAAATACTCTGAATTCATCTGGGATTATCATGCTTTCAGTGGGATTGACTGGGCGGCAGATCTTCAGGAAGATGGCATTTTTTCTATTCAGAATACTTACGGAGAAGGATGGGAACAGGTTCCTTCCGGTGAGTTTGGGAACTACGATTACCTCATGTTCAACGACGTGGATTTTAGGAACCCTGCGGTCCGCGAAGAATTGAAACGTTGGGGGGAGTGGTATTACAAAACTTGTGGTATGAAGGGGTTCCGACTAGATGCTGTTAAGCACGTATCCGCAGATTTTCTCAACGAGTGGATCGATCATATGAATGCTACCTTCAACGAGCAGTTCTTTATTGTGGCTGAAAATTGGGTTACCGCGCAGGTGGAGGAGCTACATGCCTATATTGAAGAAACTGGTGGCCGAATGCAGCTGTTCGATTCTATTCTGCACACCAACTTCTATCTTGCCGGCCTTGCTGAAGAGCGTTACGACTTAAGCAAGATTTTCGATGGTACCTTAACGCAAACGCATCCATTTTTATCCATAACCTTTGTTGACAACCATGATTCGCAGCCGTTGCAAGCATTGCAGTCGTATGTGGAATATTGGTTCCGTCCCTTGGCATATGCCATGATCCTATTGCGTGAAAATGGTATTCCCTGCATTTTTTACCCGG
>DDAD01000078.1:578-1081 GCA_002333205.1 Pedobacter sp. UBA2067 | reverse complement strand
ACGAGGCAGGTGAGGAGGTGGAAGTGGAGTTAATTGGCTTGCCTAATCTACATACCATCAGCAGGATCCGGAAATTCCTTGCACACGGCCTGCAGCGGGATTATTTCGATCATCCAAATTGTGTTGGCTGGACTCGGGAAGGCGATGATGACCATCCTAATTCAGGGTTGGCCGTAGTGATGAGTAATGGGGAAGAGGGTTTTAAGACAATGGAAATTGGGAAGAAGCATGTTGGCAAGACCTTTACCGATGCTTTAGGATATTGGCAGGAGCCGGTCGTGATTGACGAAAACGGTTGGGGAGATTTTTCATGTCATGGAAGAAGTGTCTCTATCTGGACGTCTGGCTATAGCCAATAAGTTCTTCCCAGCGGCTACCGGGCTTTTTATAGTAGATAAATACCTGGTAGCTATTATCTGTTTCAAAGTAAGATCCTTCTAACGCGGTATCGTTTACCTTCCCAATTTCAGGATCCACTAGCGCGTACTTATAATCATATAGGC
>DDAD01000078.1:0-551 GCA_002333205.1 Pedobacter sp. UBA2067 | reverse complement strand
TGCATCGTATTCCATCTTATAATCGGGGATGATTGAATAGTTGTTGAAGCGGCCAACTACATAGATCGCTTTGTTGCCAAGGTTTTGCCCAGCTTTTAAGCTAAAGGTGACTTGAGCGTAGTCACTCTCTGTATCTGCATCCCGGCCGTCCTGGTTTCGAATAAAGAAGTTGCCATTCTCATCGAAGATCCTGACGTACTTGCCACTTGTTGCTACGTCGGTGAAGAGCAAAACTTTATTGATCGTGTCTCGCTGTATTTCCTGTACATGTTCTGCTTTTGCGCGCAGGCTTCTGACATCGAACTTGCGAAATTCATTTCCAGCAGGGAAGTCATTCGTGTAAGGATCTTTATAGCCCAGCTCTCCCGGTTTTATAGAAGAAGGTTTGGTTGTGGTGATTGCAGTATAAGGAATGTTGTTTTGTGTTACTACCACCTTTACGTCAGCAGCGGGGTTTTGAATCGCTGCGGTATGGAAGATGTTTACGTTGATTTTCTGATTTGATGTTCTTAGTGGCACCTGCATGCTTGGAAGCATCTCTAAGCCGGCAT
>DDAD01000057.1:11738-13087 GCA_002333205.1 Pedobacter sp. UBA2067 | reverse complement strand
AAATATTATTCTAGGTTTGAATGTCAAAAACCTTAAAATCAAAAATTTATGAAAAAAGAACATCACATGTTCCTGCTGAAAGGTGTACTCTCCATCTTCTTAATTACTGCGCTATACGGTTGCAGTAAGGACGAAAACACAAGTGATCAGACAGGTATGCTTCTCGGTGAAGAGATAAAAGTTGGCGAAGGAACGGCTCGCTCCTTTATTGCGGTAGATAGCAAAGGCGATCCACAACAAATTGGGTTTACCTTCAGCGCCTNNGTTATACAACCCAACACAGCTGCGATGGATCTATTGCCATCAGCGGAATACATTCCTAAAGATTATGCACCGATTCCTGGCGGCGACATTAACATGGGTAAACACTGGACTGACACTACCGGAACAGAATTTCATGGTAAGCCGTTTGACAAAACCTTTATCTACGGCAGTTACAACGGGATGTTCATCTTTCATGAAGCAATGGTTGCGCTTAGCTACCTGCAAACCAAGCCAAATGTAACGATGGAAGTTAAGCAACAATCAAAAGTGCAGGTCGGCGGCTATTATCCATCAGCTTTTTCGATAACCTATGACGAAGCAAAGCAGCTATATACCGTTTCGATGGACAATCTAAAGCGTAGGATTGCACAATAATTAGCCGAAGAGCAGATAAGCAAGTAATAGTGTTACCAGGATATTGAACAATTGCGCGAGCAGAAAGGCATATAAAGGTTTCTTATTGTCGTGTTTAAACAGATCCTTGAAGTTTGTCTCCAGTCCGATGCTTGTAAAGGCCAGTGTAAACCAAACATTTTGTAGGTTTTTCAAGCTGTCTTTCGCAGGTTTAATGAGGTCTNNAATACAAAGGAAAATAGCAGTGAAGCGGCAACGAAGCCCAATACGAACTTCGGAAAACGGTCCCAGATTACCTTAAGTGTTGGTTTTTCAACGGTTCCGGATGCGCGGGAGCTGCTATTATAAGTCCAGTAAATGCTTATTGCAAAAGCAGCAATGCCCAGCAAGACATTTTGAGAAAATTTAACGATCGTGCTGATCTTCAAAGCTTCTTCACCAACAAGTGTACCTGATGCCACAACTGCTCCGGTGGTGTCTATACTTCCCCCTAACCAGGCTCCCGTAACTTGCTGTGAAAGCGAAAGATAGGATGCTATATACGGCATGAAGATCATCATTGGAATTGCTGTGATGAGCACCATCGATATTACGTATGACAACTTCTTCGCATCGCCTTTAATGGCACCCGAAGTGGCGATCGCAGCAGAGACACCGCAAATGGACACTGCACTGGATATCATCATGGTAAGTTCTTCATCTACTTTTAATTTCTTGCAAAGCCAGAAAGC
>DDAD01000057.1:0-11649 GCA_002333205.1 Pedobacter sp. UBA2067 | reverse complement strand
ATTTTCCGCTAAAGAAGTTCCATTATCCCACTTGAATACCGGAACCGGAACAATGTACAGGAATAACGAGAACAGGATTACTAGGAATCCGAGGATAACAACAACCCAATCCTCGTGAAGGGCGAAACGTTTGGTAGAGCTTTCTGGCATATATTTGGAATTTTAGGACTGCCTAAAGCAATAGGCTTACAGCAGCTCCTAAAAATAAAGCGAAAATTCGTAATTCAAACCCTATTTGCGAATTGTAATATAAAAGGTACTGCCAGAATCGATTTTAATTTTAAACCAAATCTTCCCGCCATGCAGTTCTACAATGGTTTTTATTATGGATATCATGATTTTACATTTAGGCTTAAAAACGCCTTTGCATTTCTGCCTGCAAATGCGCTAAAAACACTTTTTTTAAATAAATTTGAGGTCCCAGAGCTAAAGACCTTTAGAAAACGCGCAGAATAATGACCACATTTATCAGACCAATTGAACCCGGGGACGACCAGCAAATTGCGGCACTTATCAGACAGGTACTCACAGAATTTAACCGCAATCAAGCTGGGACAGTTTTCACTGATCCAACAACAGATAAATTATATAGTTTGTTTACTGTACCAGGTTCCTCCTATTGGATTGCCTCCCGGGGAGACCAGGTATTGGGGGGATGTGGTATCTATCCGACGGAGGGGCTTCCAGAGGGCTGTGCAGAGCTGGTTAAGTTCTATCTTGATCCATCTGCCCGTGGACTTGGTCTTGGTAAACAATTGCTGGAAAAGAGTTTTGAAGCAGCAAAAGCGTCCGGGTTTAAGCAACTCTATTTAGAAAGCTTCCCGGAATTTACAACTGCAATAGCGCTATACGAACGATACGATTTCAGGCATATCGATGCTGCACTGGGAAATTCTGGACATTTTGCCTGTAACGTCTGGATGTTAAAAGATCTATAATCAGACCTCTATGGTTTTCCATCTCCCTTTCCGGAAAACAAAGTAGCTGACAATACAGATCGCCGTTTCAGCAACCGGCACTGCAATGAACACACCAGTTGGACCAAGCTCGAAGTATTTTGCGAGCAAATAAGCCAACGGAATCTGAAATAACCAGAAGCCAAAGAAGTTGATCCAGGTAGGTGTCCAGGTATCGCCAGCACCGTTGAAGGCATTCACCAGCACCATACCGATTCCGTAAAAAATGTAGCCTAAACTCATGATGTAAGTCGCTTGTACAGCAATTTGCTGCACCAATGGATCATCAGTGAAAAACCCTATGATTGTGGAGCCAAACACATAGGAAACCAACATCACCNNTTGAAGCGGCATTACTTAAGCCCCATGCGGGCAATATAAAAAACATTAATATGCGTAAAGCAGTTTGGTAGCCTGCTGAGCCGTGGTCGCCACCTGTTGTTGCAACGAGTTGAGCAAGGAAAATCCAGCTGCAGGAAGCAATTACAAACTGCAGTACCGCCGGGGCTGCAATTTTCAATAAAACGATGATCTGTCTGACCTCTGGGCTTAAATACTTCAGCTTCATCTTAAGCACGCCGTTTCCTTGTACCAAGTTGTATACCTGATACAATACACCGATACTGCGCCCAATAGTTGTCGCTATTGCTGCGCCGGTAAGCCCGAATGCAGGAATTGGACCGAATCCATTGATAAAGATGGGGCACAATATAATGTTGGAGATATTGGCAATCCATAGGCTCCGCATCGCGATAACTGCATTGCCGGCACCTCTAAATATCCCATTAATAAGGAATAGCAGAACGATTATGAAACTGCCGGCCATCATGATTTGTATAAAGGGCTCGCCTGCAGCGGCAGCACCGGCAGAGGCGCCCATTAGCAGCAGGATATCTTCGCCATAAATGAAGCCAAATGTGCTGATGAAGATATTTATAACGAAAGCTACGATGATGGCCTGCATTCCTGCCTTCGCCGCCATTTCCGGTTTCTTTTCACCAATGCGCCTGGCCACAACTGCTGTAGCAGCCATGCTTAATCCAATGGCAAGTGCATATATGATGCTTAAAATGGATTCCGTTAAACCAACCACCTGAATGGCGGCCGCACTGTTCGGAAGATGTCCAACAAAATACAGGTCCACGAGGGCAAATACAGATTCCAAAATCATTTCCAGGATCATCGGTATTGCTAGCAATACGACAGCGTTCCTGATGCTACCCTCCGTGTAGTCAAATGCCTCTCCTTTGATGGACTGCCGGATAAGGTGTAACCATGGGCTTCGAGCTTGATCTGGGTTGGTATTTATTTCGGCCATTTGCTTGATCAATTAAGGATATATTGTTTTTTATCGGTTTTATAAGATAATATCTATATTTAAAAAAATAACCTGAAATATAAACCATGACAACCAGACGTTCGTTTCTCAAAACTTCGGCGCTCCTGACTGCAGGAATACTTGCCGCTCCAAATCTTTATGCCTTTGATAAAAAATATGTAGGCCTTCAACTCTATACCATTCGTGATGCAATGGCCAAAGATCCAAAAGCGGCGTTGGCAAAGGTAGCAAGCCTGGGATATAATGCAGTAGAAGGTGCAACTTATACTGGTACACAGCTGTTTTACAATATGTCGGGTGTTGAATATGCAAAAACACTTAAAGATAATGGGCTGATTGCACCTAGTAGTCATTACATGCTTGGTGAATCGATGGATGCAAAAGGCACTATTTCTAACGGCTGGCAAAAAGCGGTGGACGATGCCGCTGCTGTGGGTACAAAATATATGGTATGTGCTTATTTGCTTGATCCCGAACGTGGCAATCTTGATCACTATAAAGCAACTGCAGATAAGTTTAACAAAGCCGCTGAGGTATGTAAAAAGGCTGGTATACAATTCTGCTACCACAATCATGACTTCGAATTTGAGGCCCAGAATGGAAAATACCCGTTTGATGTATTGCTTGAAAATCCAGACAAGAATCTAGTGAAGTTTGAGCTTGATCTTTACTGGGCTAGCAGAGCTAATCAGGATCCAGTTAAACTTTTTAGCCGCCACCCAGGTCGTTTCCCGCTGTGGCATGTAAAGGATATGGATAAATCTGCTTCAAAGAACATCGCTGAGGTTGGTAATGGGTCAATTGATTTCAAGAGAATCTTTGCACAATCAAAACAAGCAGGATTAGACTACTTCTTTGTGGAGCAGGATATTTGTCCTGGAGATCCATTTGATTCTATAGCACAGAGTATCTCCTACCTGAAGAAAAATCTCATTTAAGCTTTTTAATAATGTTGATATTTAAGGAGGCTGCCATTCCGGTAGCCTCCTTTCTTGTACCATCAATACAGCCTTGGTAGCACATGTTTTCCAAAGTCTTCGATGAAGGTTTTTTGATTTTTATTTACATTATGTAAAATCAAAGTTTCAAAACCCATGTCCCTGTAGTTTGATAAAATCTCAAGGTGTTCTTCGATATCTGCAGAAATGTGTACCGCTTCATGCATGTCTTCCGGCCTCACGTATTTTGCTGCAGCTTCAAATTGGCTTACTGAAGTTAAGTCAGCTAACAATGAACTTTCAAAGATATTTGTCTTCCATTGCTCAAAGGCTCCGTTCAGCGCAAGCTCGAAACTGGTATCATAGGAAAGCTGCACTTTTAGTGCTAATGGTTTACCTGCTCCTCCACCCGATCGGAATGCTGCTACGATTTCTTTGAGCTGGTCATGTGGTTTGTTGATGGTAACAATACCATCTGCCCATCCACCTAGCCAGGCTGCAGTTTCCGGTGTAACAGCCGCACCGATAAACTTAGGCTTAACTTTAGGTAAGGTGTATAATTTTGTTTTCTGCACTTTGATGTGCCCTGAGTAATCAACCACTTCACCATTCAGCAGTCTTACCATTACATCATGACACTCTTTGAGACGTTCGTTACGGACGGCCTTTGTTGGCCAGGGTTCTCCGCTGAAATATTCATTTATGGCTTCGCCACTTCCCAGGGATATCGACAGCCGGCCTGGAAACATTTCAGCTAAGGTTGCTGCCGCTTGCGCGACCATCACAGGGTGATAGCGCTGCCCTGGAGCACAAACCATACCTATGGGCAGGTTTGTTGCCTGCATCGCTGCACCAATCCAGGAGAAGGTAAATCCACTTTCACCTTGTGCAGAATTCCAGGGTTGGAAATGATCGGAGCTGTGCAATGCGGTAAATCCAGCCTGCTCGGCCATTACAGCAAGCTCTAAAAGTAAAGATGGTGGGAATTGCTCATGCGACGCATGGTAGGCGATCTTAAAATTATTCATAGGGTTGTTTTCGCTAAATGCCCCATTAAAACCCAGATAATGTAATAATGTTTAAGGTTTTAGCTCAGAAATCCTGGTGAAAATACCTGATGTATATTAAAGTCGATCTTGCAAACAAGGCTTGCTTGGAACTGTTATAGGTGAACATCTAAAATCTATACTATGAGTAACGAACATAAAATAAGCCGCCGCCAGGTTGTTGGCGGCATTGCGGCCGGTCTGGCAGCCGTAACGGTATCACCTGTACTTGGCGCAACCGAGGACAGTGGTTTGGATTCAGGGCAGCAGATTCAGGATCCAAGGAATAAATATCCAAAACCGCCTTTTAAAGGCCAGTCGCAGCCATGGCCAGGTCTTGCCGGCCAGATGGATCCAAAACCAGATCACGGGGAGAGCAGTTACAAAGGTTCGGGCCGGTTAAAGGGACGTAAAGCATTGATTACTGGGGGAGATTCCGGTATGGGGCGTGCGGCTGCTATAGCATATGCCCGTGAGGGTGCCGATGTTGCTATAAACTATTTGCCAGATGAAGAGCCGGATGCAAAGGAGGTTGTCAAGTTGATTAATGCGGCTGGACGCAAAGCGGTTGCTATTCCAGGCGATATACGTGACGAGTCGTTCTGCGGCAGATTAGTGTCTGAGGCCGTACGTGCATTAGGTGGATTAGATATTCTGGTCAGCAACGCTGCAAGACAGCAAACACATGAGTCTATTCTCGATATCTCGACGGAGCAATTTGATTGGACGATGAAGACCAACATTTATGCACCGTTCTGGATTATCAAAGCTGCATTGCCGCATTTAAAACCTGGATCTGTAATTATCGGAACAACATCGGAACAGGCTACTGACCCCTCTGCAGAACTTTATGATTATGCACAAACCAAGGCAGCAACAACCAGTTTTGTGAGATCGTTAGCAAAACAACTGGCTCCAAAAGGCATAAGGGTGAACGGCGTTGCACCGGGTCCGATATGGACACCGCTGCAAGTAAGTGGTGGTGCCACTCAGGAAAAGTTGAAAAGTTTTGGTGGTGATACGCCCTTGGGCAGACCGGGCCAGCCGGTTGNNTGAAGATGCAAGTTATTCGACAGGTCAAGTATATGGTGCAGCAGGCGGGGCAGGTCAGCCGTAACGCCGCCTATATTTGTGTACTATGAGGTATACAAATTAAGAGGTAAGTGTGCTAAGATCAAATTGTTCCCTGCTTTCAAAAAGTGTGTTTTTTGCTTCAAAGTGAGAAATTCCGCATCAAATGCACAGTTTTCGCGCAGCATGTTGTGTATACAAACTTTTCATAATCCCCTATTTTTGTAGTTTGAAACTTTAATCCATGAAAAAGAATTTTAAACGCTTTGCTTATTTACTGCTCTTCGTCGCCGTGTCGGCAAGCTGTAAGAAGGACAAACCCACTCCAGATCCGGCACCTACACCAGGTACAGATCCAGCACCTGTAGAAACCAACTACGTATCTGCTGCACCGCTAACTAAATTCACCGGCGCAGATATCCAAGCAATGGCTGCTGGTGCCGGTTTTACTAAAAACGCTCCGCTTTTTAAGTACGATGTAGAATATGTTAAGTTAGTTTACAAAACAAAATACAAAGGAAAAGAAATCAACGCAAGCGGCCTTTTGGGTATTCCTAAAAACACGCCTTCCGCACCTTCTATCATCAGTGCACAACACGGTACTTTGTTCGTAGACCAAGCTGCACCAACTAACATCACCAATAGCACAGAAGCATTCTCCGGCCTGGAAATGCTAGCTTCCGCAGGTTTCATCACTGCTGTACCTGATTATATCGGTTATGGTGATACAAAGAATGAGCAACATCCTTACTATGATCAGGAATATGCTGCTAGCGCTGTTGTAGATATGCTAACTGCAACAAAAGCGTATCTGGCAAAGGAAAAAATTGCAACCAGCAATAGATTATTCCTTACCGGATATTCAGAAGGTGGTTATATCACGATGGCTGCTCAAAAGGAAATTGAATCGAATGCTGCACATGGCCTTACCTTAACTGCAGTTTCTGCTGGTGCTGGTGCTTACGATTTAACTGAAATGCTGAGAAAGGTAGCTAATGCGACTACTTATGATGAACCTGGATTTCTAGCGACGTTATTGATTTCGTATAACAATTTATATGAGTGGAACCGTCCTCTAATTGATTTCTACCAAAAACAATATGCTGATAAGCTACCAAGTTTATTAGATGGAACGAAAAACAGAAGAGAGATTAACAATGCCTTGGATAAAAGCACTTCAAAGTTGTTCAATCCTACGTTCTATGCTAACTTAAAAGTTGCAGGTCAGGAAACCAAATTGAAAGAAGCTTTGGAGAAAAACAGCTTCAACAACTGGACGCCTAAAACCCAACTTAAGTTATTCCATGGTGCCAAAGATGAGGCAGTTTTTATTGAAACTTCAAGAATCACCGCGGACAGATTTGTGAAAGCAGGTGCAAATGTTAGTTACAAAGAGATCGCGAATCAAACACATCAAGGTGCATATCTTCCAATGATTGAGGAGACACTTGCGTGGTTTATCTCATTAGATAAATAAACAGGACTTAAATTAAGCGTCTATTCAGACGCATCGTGAATCGGTAAAGTGAACCAGAATTGGCTTCCTTTACCGATTTCGCTTTTAACACCAATTTCGCCCTGGTGGCGTTCCACGATCTCCGCACTCAGGTAGAGGCCGATTCCGAATCCAGCAATGTGTTTGGTGTTTTCTGCACGGTAAAAGCGCTCAAACAGGCGTTTGGTATCTTCTTCACTTATACCTGAACCTTGGTCCGTAACCTTGATTGTTGCCACCTCTCCTTCGGTATAACAAATAACTTCTATCTTGGAATAAAGTGGTGAATACTTCGCTGCATTGCTCAGAAAATTACAGATTACGTTTCCGATCTTCTCCCGGTCTGCATTTACTACAGCTTGTTCGCAAGGGTGTAGGACGATTTCGTGGTTAGCAATCAGTACGTGATGTTCTTCAATTACCTCCATGACGAGCTCATCCAGATTAAAGATNNTATATTTTACCTGATTCTAACCTCGACAGATTTAGAAACCCATTCACCAGCGCATTCATCTTGTCCAACTGACGCTCTAACTTTCCGAGGATTTTTATGGTAAAATCGTCATTATTCGTGATTGTATTTCGATGCAAAATTTGAATGTAGCCTTTAAAGGAAGTAAGTGGAGTCTTTAATTCATGACTAACCATTCCAATAAAATCATTCTTTCTGATTTCGTCTTTTTTCTGCTCGGTAATATCGAAGCTCACGACACCCATTTTAATGGGTTCGCCCAGGNNCGGCTGCTCGTACCCAATGGGTGGAGCCATCCGGCCAATTTATGGGGTACTCGGCATGATACACGGACTCGTTCTCAATAGCCTCGGTCAGTTGCCTTTGGACATAATCTTTGTATTGTGGTTTTATAGAGTCTAAAAGATCCTTGAATGTGAAAGGATCATCGATACTAAGACCGTAGTTGACTTTACATTGGTCTGAGCTACTCAACTCCATCGTTTTTAGATCCAAATCATAGGATCCCAGTTTAGCTGCATGAAGCGCAATTTGGAAACCTTCCTGGGCTTCCGCCAAGGCAATCCGGTCGCGTACCTCCGCTGTAACATCTTCAATAATTCCGCTGAAACGGTAGGGCTGCAGATTTTCGTCGAAGATGGCCTTCCCTTTTGCACGCACGATACGTGGATGCGTCTGCCTGAAACCTAAAATGGAAAATTGAATCTCAAAATTTCCTGCTGTATGGAAATCGAGGGCGGCATTCACTGCCTGTAGCACTCTTGCGCGATCCTTTTCGACTACCACCTGTATAGCACTGGAAAGATTTACATCACGAAGATTACTAATCCCAATCCATGAACGTAGCCGTTCATTCCCGCCAATTTTCATGGTTTGAGGATCTAAATCCCAGGTACCGAGTTGGGCTGCATCAATAGCAAAGTTCAGCTGGTCGCGGCTTTCAGATAGACGCTCATTCAACTTGATAACATGTTCAGTGGATTGCAGTAATTCTTCATTGGCACAGGTAAGTTCCTCCACCGTAGCTTCAAGCTCTTCGTTTGCTGCAGCAAGTTCTTCATTTAGCGCCTGTTCACGAGCCTCTGATGCTCTGATTTCCATCTCAGTGTTATACCTTGAGGTTACGTCTGTAGCAGTATTTAAAACACAATAGGTCTGGCCTTCCTGATTTTTGATGGCCTTGTACATGAAGTCGAAATAAAAGAGCTGCGACGTTCCATCAACCACGAGTTTGGCTGGGAAGTTTACGGTCTTGAAAGTTTCACCAGTGCGTAATACACTTCTATAAATCTCTAAAAACGGTTGATCATGTAGTTCAGGAAGCGCTTCTTCCATGGTTTTACCAATCACATCTTTATCTTTCCCCCATAGATTTATCATGGCATCATTTGCCGCCTGAATGATCATATCTTCTGAACTATAAATTGCAGTGGCGGTTTCGGAAAGGGAAATTATCTGGAGTACGTGGCTACTCGCATATGCGTTTTGATTACTGAACATTCTTTAGTCTTTATTTCAAAGATAAAAAAAATGAGCAATTGGCAACTTCGGGGCAATTTAATGGGCCGGTTCAGCTTAGTGTGCTTCTAAAAGCCTGATGGTCTTTGCATCTGGTTGCCCCGCATAGTATTTATCCAAAACCTGTTGAAACACAAGAGGGCTTCCGGGAATTTGACTAAACAAGGTCATTGAAGATCTTAATTTCAAATCATCGGGGCTCCCAAATATTGCTGTTGCATCACTTGTCGGGCTGCTAAGTAACATTTTGGTTATTTCAATTAATCGAGGTCCAAGTACAGGATGCTGCAGGTATGCACTAGCTTCTTGTAAATCTTTCAAAGCATAGTGACTTGACGTGGAGCTGAAGCCCAGGCCGCTGATCTGAGGAAAGATGTACCACATCCAGTGACTTCGTTTTCTGCCGTTTTTANNCTCTCGGTGTAACTTGAAGTCGTCACACTTGTTGAAGATGGTTCTCCTGTTGTAGTCCACAACAGATATGATTGTACAAAAGTGCTCATAGAGGCTGCTTTGAATAGCAATAAGCTGAATTGGTCGTTCAGAATCGACGAACGCATATCCCTCGTGGGGATGTTGATATACAACGCGTAACATAGGCAGACATTTTAAACAAATTGACTCAAGATCATTGATATTGTCAAAGTACAAAATGCCTGTTTTAACCCGTACTTCTACCCCATTTACATGGATGACAAAGGACAGTACTACCTTCGTAAGATCCAGGCTTCAGGATTCAAAGGCGTAACCACTCGCCAGATTTGAAAATCAAGTTCTGTGACACCATCTTTAGTCGCTACCGAGCCAATCTGCTGACGTGCAGTCACGGTTTCCCCTTCTTTCACGGTTGGATTTCTGACGTTCTGGTAGATGGTACGGTACTCGCCATGGCTGATTAACAAGGTGTAAGTACCCATTGATGGAATAATCCTGGAAACTTTGCCATTAAATACTGCTTGCACGGCTGCGCCTTCCTGGGTCGCGATCTTTATTCCGGTTTGATCATACTTTGCCTGGCCTACGGTATGAATTCCGAAGTGTTCCGTGATTGCACCAACATCTAATGGCCATGGTAGTGAGCCCCGATTGCTCTCAAAATCTGCAGACAACTTGGCTGCCATTGGCGTGGCGTTAAGATATTCGGCATTCGTCTTTGTAGCTGTTACGGGCACTTCCCGGTTTTCTGCCTTGGCTTTAGCAGCTGCCGCGAGCTCCTCAGCTTCTGCTTTCTTTCTGGCATCTTCAATGTCTTTCAGAATTGCTGCCCGAATGGCCCGATCAAGGGCCGCCTGCTGGCGCTTTCTGGCGGCGATATCACCAGCAAACCGTCGCTCTTCTTTTTTGTATTGATTTAGGGCTGCTGCCTGTTCTGACTTATTCTTCCCCAACTTCTCACGCTCACCTTCCTGCTCTTTAAGAAGCTCGCTCTTTTGCTTGAGACTCTTGTCCAGGTCAGCGAGTTTTACATTCAGGTTCTGCTCTGTGCCCTGGATGTAGTTCGCTTGTTTCATCCGGTATTTACTAAATTGCTGAAGGTATCTTGTCCGCTTGTATGCCTGATTAAAACTCTCTGATGCAAAAATAAACATCATTTTATCATAGGCGTTTCTGTTCCGCTGGGCGAAACGGATCATACTGGCATATTCCTTCTTTAATTGTACCAATTGGTCCCGCAGTGATAGCACCATATTGTTGTTTTCATGAATTTGGCTGTCCAGGTTCTTGATTTCAGAATTGATTACACTGATTTTGTTCTGCATCAATGCTATTTTGGCATTTATGGCTCGAATTTCAGCTAATGTGAGCTTTTTACTTGTCGCGGTTTTATTAAGATTACGTTGCAGCATGTCAATTTCCCTTTGGAGGGCTTCTTTCTTGCTGCGAAGCTGATTGCTGCTCTGGGCGAATGCTGAAGTTGACAGAAGCAACCCAACCAGGAGTGCGAATAGTTTATTAATATTCATTTATGGACAAAGTGGAACTATTATTCCCTAAAGATTGGAATTCAAAATGATTTTTTAAGGTGAAAAGCGATAATATTCACTATAGCTGTTGCGCAATTACAAATCCGCTGGCCCATGCCCACTGAAAATTGTAGCCACCAAGCCAGCCAGTGACATCCACACATTCCCCTCCAAAATACAAACCAGGCACCTTCTTGCATTCCAGGGTCTTGGATGAAAGTGCTGCAGTATCCACGCCACCACGCATCACCTCTGCCTTGTCATACCCTTTGTCACCCGCAGGTTTAACAACAAACTGGTGTATAGTACGATGTATTTCANNTAATTTCTGTTTTGGTAAGTGCAGCAACAGTTTTATGGAGCGGTAAATACTTCCCCAGCGCATCTGTGAGCTTTTTCGTATAAAAGCGGTTCAGTAATGTTGAAAGCAGCGTCTTGCATTGATGCAGTCGCTCCTGCTCAATGAGGCTAATGATATCTTCATGGGGTAGAAGATTAATGTTTATGGTCTGACCTGGTCGCCAGAACGACGAAATCTGCAGAATGGATGGGCCACTTAGGCCCCAATGCGTAAAGAGGATGTTTTCCTCGAAGCTGATTTGTGCATTACTGACCTCACAAAAAACGGAATTTCCAGAAAGTTGCGCATACCATTCTTCATCTTTGCCGGTAATTGTAAGTGGTACTAGTGCAGGCGCGGTTTCGACCACATTAATTTGATACTTCCTGGCGAGTCTCAAGGCGAAGTCGGTCGCGCCCATTTTGGGAATTGGCAGTCCTCCTGTAGCAACGACAACCTTTGCAGCTCGGAGGGTATGTTGTTTGCCCTGCTGAAGGTAGTCGACCTCGA
>DDAD01000058.1 GCA_002333205.1 Pedobacter sp. UBA2067 | reverse complement strand
TTGTATAGACCTTGCAACGGTCTTGAAAGCGTCGATTCTGCAATCCTCCACCTGATTATGCCAGATTGCTAAGTGTTTAAAGGCCTGTTCCTTGCTCTTACAACGCTTAAAGATTTCTCCCAAGTTTACAGATAAGTTATATGCTTGTTTGATGACCGGATAGCGTTCAAAGAGCAGTTCAGCGCGATGCTTTTGCACCTGGGTCCATTTACTATGGTGCTTAAACAACAAGTACCTGCTTCTTGCCAGCAATTGCTTGAGCGTATCACCATTAGAGAGTATTTCAGGTTCATAATGCCGTTTCTCCTTCTTTGCGGAAGCTATGGCTGCATTTTCCTGATCAAGCGCTTCCCAGCGGTATTTTATTCTTACTTCCTGCAGGGCATCATAGGCAAGTTTCTGCACATGAAAGCGGTCGATTACCCGGTGAGCATTCACAAAGCACCTTTTAATCGCAAGCTGCATGTTAGCTGCCATGTCCATAGTAACCTCCTGCACCCGCTTTCTTGAGCGTTCGGGAATCTTCCTGAGTACTGCTATAATATCCTCTGCTACAGTTCCTTTGATCATAGCCACAATAGCACCTTTTCTTCCCTTTGCATCCTTATTTGTGACAATGGTGTATAATTCACCATTAGAAAGAGCGGTCTCATCGATACTTAAACGTGTGCTTACATTCTTGGAAAACAACATCCAGTCATCCGCATGAGATTTCTGATCCCAGCTGCCATATTCACTGATATGTTCTTTGTATTGCTCCTGAAGCAGCTTCCCATCTACCTGAAAGTACTGGCCCAGATGGTAGCAGCTGATTGGATGATTATCCAAATATACCTTTTAAAAAAAGACCGAATTCCGTTGTCATTCGAGTCCCTTTTATCACAAGATCCCAGTCCCGGGTAATGGTAGTGTCTGCAGCTAAAACCTTCCAGCGGCGCCTTCTAACGCATAAAGCCACTTTCTGACCACGGATAGGAAAGTCCTGGATACGAACTTCAGGTAGAAAGCCCTTTGATTACAGTTCATGTTTCTGGTAGCCCGAAGGTGCTATATTCTTCTCTTCAAGGAAGATGTTAACACCGGTAGCATCTTTAGTGACCTTGGTTAAATCAAAATAATCCAGAATACCTTCTGGTAACAGTAAGCTTATTAAAGTAGTAGAGGCTTCGTTCAAAATAGCAGTCATAAATTCTACTGCAAAAGAAAGAAATTATTCATTCCCCCCAAGAATTCCGCTTGATCCACAGATTACCTGTCTTCTAATCTACACGAGCTGCACACATCTTAATTATTGGCAAGCTTCCTTTCTCGCTGTTGAGCTGCGAATACCTTTCTTCTACCCTACTTCATCTTAGAATGACCAACCTGCTTAAACGTGGGCAACAAGGACTGCAACAGGAGGCGGTTTGAGTAATCGTTTGTTGGTGCTTNNGAAAAGGGTTTCATAAGCCTTGACACTTACCAAGGCCAGGTCAACCACGACGCAACTACGTACCAAATACCTAAGAACCCATAGTTCAGTGACCAGGAGCTCTTAACACGTCTTATTTGTTCTATATACACGCCATCAACAAGTCTACAAATCCTTTTATACCAAAAAAGCGAGCTTAACTGCCCGCCTTTATATATTTTAAGACTTTAACTCAAGAAAGTTGCTAGATCTACAATGCCTTGAAAGCCTTTGATTCCAGGATCGAGATAATCTCCGGATCTTCAATCTTTTTTGGGTCGAGCACTTCAAAATCTCTGATATCAACATAGTCATGAAACTCCGGACTGGTATTGATGATTATACCGCCCAGTAGAAATATGCGATTACATTTAAATTCAGAGCGAGCTGCCTTGATGAGCATGAGCAGTCGTGTACGTACGTTGTAGTAAGTGAAGTTTACAGCATCTTTAATTTGAATATCCTTCGACCCGGCTTCTTTAAGTGGAGACAAAGACCGCTCTAGCATCAGCTGTTGCGCATCCAGCTCGTATTGTTCCGGAAGTACAGGCCTTCCACTGTTCAATCGTTCCAAAGCAAGCACAAGCGCACCGCAGCTGTTGGTTAGATGCTGTTGGCCAGGACGGCGCATTTCACCTAAAACACCATCATCAGTAATACCGATATGTGGGCCATAAAAAATGAAAGCATCACCCCCATCTGGTACATGATGCGCAAAAGCGACCACCCCGGTAATGCCTGCATAAGGTAAACCGCCTAGTCCGCCTAATGTAAAAGGTCTGGTAAGTACACGACGGAAGTCCGTGGATACATTGATGTCATCACAGCAAAGTGATGTCGCAAACAGGATCTTGTCCATCTCGGAACCATACTCACCAGAAATAAAATTCAGGTAAGTTTCTGTAATCTCCGCGCCAGTTTTGGCGTTTGGGAAATGCTCTTTAATTAGTGGTTCAATCATTATGTCAGTGTTTAAAATTTTAAACAGTCTTTCTCGCATTAAAGACCCAACCTGCGCGTTGCTGGTCGCACAAATATACGAGGACATAAACCAAAAATTGGAAACCTTCTTATACAAAAACAGCCTGTAAAAACAGGCTGTGGAGCATTAAAGTATCATCACTGCTACTTAGCAGAATTTTTCTTTTCTGTAACCTCCGTGCGAATTTCCTGAGCCAGGACTTTTAGATCTTGCATCGCTTTACGAAGCCTGGTACCTGCAGCGTTGTTTCCTGCACTGTAGAACTTTTCTGCATCTGCTTCTACTGAAGCTAATAATTCTTTAACTTTTGTAAACCTCTCCATATTTTATTTATTTAATTATGATTCAAATATATAATATTTGGGAAATAATATTCTAGCATAGAAACCTAAAAAAATTGATTTAAATATTATTTAATGCGGTTTAAAACTATTATCCACTAAATTTGGTTTAAAATACAGGTTAGTCATAAATCGATTTAGATGAATAAACATATACAAATTGTTGAAGACGATGGAGACATCAGATTTATCGTTGAATATATATTAGAGGACGCGAACTACGTTGTTGAATCTTTCGAAAACGCTACGACTTTCATTAACCGGGAACGTGTTGAGAATGTGGACCTGATTATACTTGATGTAATTNNCCTGAAATTAGAGGAAAATACTGTTAATATTCCAGTTATTATAATGTCTGCTCATGCTGGTTCACAGTCTGTTCTGGAGGAGGCTTGTGCAGATGACTTTATAAACAAGCCCTTTGATCTGGACAATTTTTTAACAAGGGTCAAAAAGATATTAAACTAATCTTCTTAACCCTTGATCTGAGTCTGATCTAAACTCAATGTTCTCCCGTACTTATAGTATATACAATTTTGGGTTTCCCTTTCGCTTAGCTAGAATTGGGGAACTACTCTTTATATAAGTGGTTGTTGAATGGGTTGATTGTTTTGACCTGAAGCTTAACGTATCCTCATGGCTGAGTTCCGCCTTCTTCTTGCTCGATACTTCCGGTTGATTAACTAGCGTTTTCATGACATTAAATTTGCTACACAACAAACCATCAGAGGTTTGGTTTAGAAATTTTTTCTCATATTTTCATAAAAATTGTAAAACATTGATTTTCAAGTCTGAAATTATGAGAACGTGCTTATGGCTTTTTGATGCCCAATAATTGGGTCGCTGAACTAAAGCAGCAAACGGCTGGCTAGGCCCAACAGTAGGAAAAAACCAAAGATATCAGTAAAGGTTGTAATGATAATGGATGAAGCAATTGCGGGATCTATGCCTACACGCTTTAACAATAACGGGATTGCGGCACCTGCGATACCGGCTACCACGAGGTTACCCGNNAGAAAAATAACAAGCCCCATTAAAGGATTGCTATCGAAGTACAGCGAAAAGCCAAATACAATTAGGCCAGTTACAGCACCGTTAATCAAGCCGACAGTAAACTCTTTAAGCACGGTTCTATAAGCCTGATGATCGGTTAGGTCGTAAAGTGAAATCCTCCTGACCGTAACCGCGAGTGCCTGTGTTGCGGCATTTCCACCCATGCCTGCAATGATGGTCATATAGGCCGTAAGTACGGCAATTTTCGCCAATGTAGGCTCGTAAAACCGTACCACTGCCGATGCTAAAAAGGCCGTTGCCAGATTGATGATCAGCCAGGGCAACCTGGACTTTACAGCATCCAGCCAATTTCCACTTAGTTCTTCGTCCTCACTTACACCAGAGATCTTCAGGATATCCTCTGTATTTTCATCTTCAAGCACGTCGATAACATCATCAAATGTTACTCGTCCTAAAAGTTTCATGTCGTTAGTAAGCACCGGAATACTTGTTAGGTTATACTGAGAGATCAACCTTGCCACCTCCTCCTGATCTGTATCTGGCCGCACCCAGACAACATCTGCCTTCACGAGTTCAGAAATGTTTACATTACCCCTGCTTTTAATGAGATCTTTCAATGAAACTATGCCCTGAAACGTGTTAAGATCATCCACGACATAAATAGTGTAGAATTCCTCAATATCTTCGCTTTGCCGGATAATTTCGTCANNATAATCGAGCTCTTCGACGATCTCTGTACGTTTATCCGGATGTAATTTCAGGAGAAGCTCTTCTGGATGTGTCTCCTCATGCATTTCCGAGATTACCTCGGATGCGATTTCGACAGGCAGCAAGTTTATGATACGCTGCCGATCCTCATCCCCGATGCGTTCAAAGAGGATTGCAATTTCCGAGGCATGGTATTCGGCAAGGACCGAATGAAGCAGTTCATCATCGCTGTTTAATGCAGCTTTTATCTTAGAAAAATCTGTTTTGTCGAGCTCGAAAGATTGCATGGCTCGCTAAGGTAGTAAAATAAGGGCGAAAGCTTTGATGACTATTTAAACCAGCCTTTTTTTTGAAAGTAAATCAGCTGAAGCACTGCTATTAACACCATTAGTAATATGGTATACAGATAGCCATGAGGTGCATAAAGTTCGGGCATATTCATTGGCATCATCTTTCCGGTAACGGGATCTTGTTTAGCGAAGTTCATTCCGTAAATACCTGCGATGAATGTTAGCGGGATGAAGATAGAAGAGATGATGGTTAGCACTTTCATAATTTCATTCATCCTGATGCTGATCATACTCAGATACATATCTATATTGCTAATTGAAATTTCTTTTAAGGAGTCAATCAGGTCTATCGTTTGAATGCAGTGGTCGTAAGCATCCTTGAAATACAATTTTGTCTGGTCATGAATAAAAGGGCTATCCGACCTGATGATATCATTGATTTTATCCTTTTCAGGCCAAGCCACCCGCCTGATACTGATCAGATGTCGTTTAATCATCTGTGTGTCGTACATGATAGAACGTTCAGGTTTATCCATCAGCCGATCTTCAAGTTCATCCAGCTCATCTGCCCAGCCGTTTAGAATCTCGATGTAAGTATCAATAATTACATCCATAATGGCATACATGATGTAACTACCTCCACCAGTTCTAATATTGCCCTTACCAGCTTTCAGACGTTCACGAACAGGTTGGATACAATCTTCATAGTTTTCCTGAAAAGTAAACAGTGCATTGCCGATCAATATAAACGACACCTGGGTATTTTCCAGTTCCCGGTCTGCATTGAAAATCAACATACGGCTGGTTGCAAATGCATACTGTTCAAACTCCTCGAACTTTGGCCGCTCATGCGTCCTGGTGATATCTTCTAAGGTAAGCTTGTTGATCCCGAATTCCTGTTGCAACATCTCAAACATCGGGATGGATTTAAAGCCTTTTATCTCAACCCAAGTCGTCTTGTCGGTGCTGTTTACCGCAGACATCACTTCAGTCAGGCTACTAACAGTTTGACTGCTGTAGTTCCCTGCCGTTATATTATGAAGCGTAATCCTGGGTTCAAGCGAATGTTCATCCAGATATATCGCACCAGGACTTGATCCGGTATCCGGTTGGCATCTTTGATTGATCTCCAGTTTTCTGTGGCGTTTACTCATTACAGATACAATTTAGCCTGAGGCCCTTGGCTAAACAAAAGATCAACGAAGCTCATGTTTGGCAAGAAGCCATTCCGATCATCAAATACCTGAAAGTATGGCTTCAGGTTTGGAATATTCTCAGTTTTAAACCGGCCAGCATCCCTGTAATCTACTGTGGCAGGCAACTCTTTTATATATTCTTCTGTGAATTTAAAATCGGCTGGTTGTTTAAGCTGTTTAAACAGCCATTCCAGGAGTTCTAAATTATAGTCAAACAAGTATTTAGTTTGCTTATGATAAAAGGAAGCAATCTCATCTTCGTAGTACTCAAAGTATGCAGAATTCCGATAAGCTGTCTGCAAACTCATCCAATGTAATCGCTGCCACTTGAAGTCATAACTAATACGAACATCCTTGATCTTTGTGTGATACTTAGATCCTTTAATTACCGGAATAAATAAGTTTAATGAGCCATTTGGTGATGCTATAGTAGCTCTATTCCGAAAGGTCTGTTTTGGAAAGTGCTCCCATTTTTCGATCTCAAAGTCAAAATCTACAGCTTTTAGTGCAGAAAAGTAGCTTACAGGTGGAAGATAAAAAAGGGGAAATGTTGCGATACTTTGCATTTGATAAATTATGTTTGCAGTCTCAAACCACAAATTAATGATAAAAAAAGCGCATTCTTTTACTGAAAAAAATTTCTTGTTTTAAATGGAGCCTAGTGTTGCTGTTGTCATTTTAAATTGGAATGGCCTTTCATATCTGAAGTCGTTTTTACCGCAGGTATTAGAAACCAATTACTCAAATCTGCAGATCATTGTTGGTGACAATGCCTCCACTGACGGCTCCGTGCTTTTTCTGGAGGAAAACTATCCCCAAATACGCGTTATACAGAACCGGGTGAACCATGGATTTGCCGGCGGGTACAATCAAGTACTAAATCAGGTTGAGGCAGATTACTATGTGCTGTTGAACTCGGATGTGCAGGTTCCAAAAAACTGGATCAGACCTGTAATATCGGCTATGGAGCAAGATCCCATGATTGCAGCTGCACAACCGAAAATCAAAAGTTTTAATGAACCCTTGAAGTTTGAATATGCTGGCGCAGCCGGAGGCTTTCTGGACAAGTTTGGCTTTCCATTTTGCAGGGGAAGAATATTTGATGTCATTGAACACGATCAAGGACAGTACAATGATTCCATAGAGATATTTTGGGCAAGCGGTGCGGCCTTGTTCGTTAAGAGCGCCTGCTGGAAACAGGTTGGAGGACTCGATCCAGACTTCTTTGCACACATGGAGGAAATTGACGTCTGTTGGCGACTAAAGAACATGGGCTACAAAGTGGTTTATTGCCCAATGGCAGAAGTTTTTCATGTGGGTGGTGGAACCCTTAATTCAACAAATCCATTTAAGACCTATCTCAATTTCAGAAATAACCTCTATCTACTTCAGAAAAACTTACCTGCGAACGAAATGTATACAATGCTCTTCGCCAGAATCTGGATTGACTTTGTTGCATGGTTACACTTCCTGCTGAAAGGTGAATTCAAATTCGCCTGGGCAATAAACAAAGCGCACTTTAATTTTTTTCAGAACTATCGTAAGACAGGCAGAAAAAGAACCTTGTCACAATTACCTTTTCAAACGCTTAGTGGCGTATACCATTCCAGCATTGTTTGGGCATTTTTCATCACAAAGATAAAAGTGTTTGGTAAGCTTAACCTTCAGAGTGCCCCTGTAAAAAGGAAGTAATAGCGAGACGGTAGCCATCCATCCCAAACCCTGTAAGGACACCTTTACAGTTCTTGCCAGTTAAAGAAACATGGCGATAAGATTCCC